>JAEYPG010000580.1 GCA_023410975.1 Pseudomonadota bacterium | reverse complement strand
CTGAAGCGCCGGCCGCCACCGGCGCACCGTGCCGTTCGGGTTAGCCGGTGCCCAAGGCGGGCGGGCGGCAGCGCCTCCGCCACGCGCTCGCCCATGCGCCAAGGACTGCCACGGCAAAATTTGCGACATGCCGGCAGAGCCTCTCTCCGGCACTTGACGCACAATGCGCAACCCGATCGCAGCCCCAAGTCCAGGGCGGCGGGTTCTTTTAGGCCCTTCACCGATTGTTCCAATAACTTTCTTCATGTTCGCCAACACCCAGAAACTCTCGCGCATCGGCATCTTCTACGACGGCAACTATTTCCGGCGCGTCAGCAATTTTTACTCCAATTCCCACCCCCGCAGAGCTCGAATCAGTATCGAGGGTCTGCATAATTTCATCCGGTCCCGCGTTGCCCGCGAAGAAGAAACCGACATCAAATTCACGCAAATCGTTGACGCCCATTATTTCAAGGGCCGTTTCAAGGCCCGCGAGGCGGAAGAGCGCGACATCCTGTACCAGGAGCGCTCCTTCGAGGACGTGCTGATGTACGAGGGCGTCACCACCCACTTCCTGCCCAAGGGCCGCGACGGCGAGAAGGGCATCGATGTCTGGCTGGCGCTGGAAGCCTTCGAGATGGCGATCTACAAGCGCTTCGACGTGCTGGCGCTGATCGCGGCCGACGGCGACTTCCTGCCGCTGGTGCGCAAGCTCAACACCCTGGGCACGCGCGTGATGGTGCTGGGCTGGGATTTCTCCTTCACCGACAACAACGGCATCCTGCGAGAAACCCGCACTTCGCAAATGCTGCTCAACGAGGTCACTTACCCGATTCGCATGGACGAGGTTATCGACGATCCGGCTCATGAGAACAGCCCGATCGTGAACGCCTTGTTCCACCGATCCGAATATCGGCCTGCACCCGCTTTCTCGCCCATATCCACGCCCGCGCCGGTGGCCAGCGCCATGCCCGCAGTGCAGCCGGAAATCGGCTCCATCCAGCAAGGCCGCATCGCCAATCTCAAGGAAACCTACGGCTTCATCACGCCCGATAGCGGCGGGGACAATATTTTCTTCCCCTTCAGCTCGCTGCCGCCGGGCGATGCGCAGAAGCTGCGCCAGGGCATGCGCGTGTCCTACGAGTACACCCTGGGCGACCGCGGGCCGATCGCGCCCAAGGTCTGGATCCTGGTGAACCAGGACGCGGTGTAATTCCAGGTCCAAGCCGTCAGTGAACGATCACCGTTCGCCCTGAGCCTGTCGAAGGGCTCGGCCCGAACGGGGTTTACTTCACTTTCGAAGCAGGCCCGGAACAGGTCGCCGCAGCGAGCAGCGCCGCGCGGCGCTCACAGCCGCCGCGCCAAGCGCCACGCCAGCACCAGCCCAGCCGAAGCCAGCGCGCCGGTGGCGGCCCAGGTCCAGTGCCAGCCGCCCACCCGGGTCGCCAGCCAGGACACCAGCGGCGGCCCGGCGAACTGGCCCAGCGCCGACCACTGCTGCACCCAGCCCACCGTGGTGGACACGGCCCGCTCGTTGGGTGCCAGCCGCACGGCCAGCGAGAACAGCGCCGCCGGGATCACCCCGCCCACCATCGAGAACAACAGCACCGCCACGTAGCGCAAGGCCGGCGGCAGGCCCGTGCCGGTGGGCCCGGCAAAGGCGGCCACGGCCGCCAGCGCCATCACCACGAAGCCCAGTACCAGCAGCCGTGTAGGCGCCACGCCGCGCTGCAGCGCCCGGCCCGAGGCGATGTTGCCCACCATGTTCACCGCCGCGACCAGCGCCGTGAGCACGCCGGCCAGGCCCGCCGGCACGCCGGAGTGCGCGTAGATCGCTGGCAGGAAGCCGACCACCGCCAGCCACTGGCTCGAATAGGCCGCGAAGGTCGCCGCCACCAGCCACGGCCCGGCGCTGCCGAGCGTGTGCCGCAGCCGGCTCCACCACGCACCCCAGCCCGCGGACGGTCCCGCCGGCGCGGACGCCGGGATGGCGCGCGTGAGTCCCCACGCCATCGCCCCCGAGGCGGCCGCCACCACGAGCCACCAGCCGCGCCAGCCCAGCACGGCGATGAGCGCCGGCCCGCTCAGCAGCGCCAGCGCCGTGCCCAGCGGCATGTAGGTACCCCACAGGCCCAGCACTGCGTTCACGCGCTGTGGCGGCACCAGCTGGCGCAGCAGCCCGGGTCCGGGCAACACCGCCAGCAGGAATCCCAGGCCCTCGACGGCCCGCAACGCCAGCAGCGGCGCGGCCCCGTCCACCAGCGCCCCCAGCGCGCTGGCCGCCGCCAGGATGCCCAGCCCCAGCGCCATGCTGCGCCGCAACCCCAGGCCGTCCGCCAACGCGCCGAAGGCGCAGCCCGCGGCCATGCCGGCCAGTTGCACCAGCGACAACAGGAAGCCGGCCTGCACCAGGGTCAGCCCCAGCGCCGACTGCAGCGCTGGAATCGCCGGCGGCAGCTTGCCCACGTGCAGTGCGGCGCACACGCCGGCCAGGAGTACGACGGTTTCGGGAGCGAGTCGGGTGCGGGACCGAACCGATGCGGGGGCGGGGGTGAAGCTCATCGGGCCATTGTGCAAAAGGCCTGCGCGGGCCGTCCCGCCGCTGGCCCGGTGCCCCGCTTGCTCAGCCGCGGCGCAGGGGCAGCGCGACGCTGAAGACGCTGCCCTTGCCAGGCTCGCTGTGCAGCGCCAGCGTGCCTCCCATCATGTCCACCAGGCGGCGCACGATGGACAGGCCCAGCCCCGTGCCGCCGAAGCGCCGCGTGATGGAGCCGTCGGCCTGCGTGAAGGGCTCGAAGATGCGCTGGTGATGCGCCGGGTCGATGCCGATGCCGCTGTCCGCCACCTCCACGCGCAGCAGCAGGTGCTGCTCGTCGATCGGCACCGAGCGCACGCGCAACGTCACGCTGCCCTGGGCGGTGAACTTCAACGCGTTGGACAGCAGGTTCAGCAGCACCTGGCGCAGCCGCATCGGATCGCCCACCAGGCGCTCGGGCAATTCCGCCTCCACCTCGGACGCCAGCGTCAGCGCCTTGGCGTCAGCCTGTGGCCGCACTAGTGCCAGCACCGTGTCCAGCAGTGCCTGCGGCGCGAAGTCCACCGCCTCCAGCACCATCTCGCCAGACTCGATGCGCGAGAGGTCGAGCACGTCGCTCACCAGCGCCAGCAGCTGCTCGCCGGCGTCGTGGATGTGGCCCACGAAGCGGCCCACGTCCTGAGGCAGCTCGCGCCGCTGCAGCAGCTGGCTCAGCCCGATGACGGCGTTCAGCGGCGTGCGGAACTCGTGGCTCATGTGCGCCAGGAAGGCGCTCTTGGCATGGCTGGCGGCCTCGGCCTGGCTGGTACGCCGGCGCAGCACGGCCTCCAGCGCCTTGCGCTCGTCAAGCATGCTTTCGAGCTCGGCGGTGCGCTGGCGTACCTGCTGCTCCAGCGTGGCGTTGAGCTCGGCCAGCGCGGCCTCGGCCTGGCGCGCCGCGGTCACGTCCGTCACGGACTCCACCACCGACAAGGGCCGCCCCTGGGCATCGCGGCGCAGTGCCTTGCGCACCGCGACCACCAGCTCGCGCCCGTCGCGGGTGGTGTGGCGCAGGTCCCCGGTCCATCGGCCCTCACGCGCCAGCGCCGATTCCACTTCCTGCAGGGACTGCGGGAACACCGTGCGCAGCAACCCGTGCGCGCTGCAGCCCACGGCTTCCTGCGCCGTCCAGCCGTAGAGCTCCTCGCAGCCCCTGGACCAGTAGCGGATGGTGCCGTGGGGGTCGCGCACGAAGGCTGCTGCCAGGTCCAGCGTGGCAGTGAGCTCGGCCAGGGAGCGGCTGCGCGCCTCGATCGCGGCCTCGGCCTGCGCCAGGCCCCGGCGCAGTTGCTCCAGCTCCCAGATGGGAGCCGGCGCCAGCGTGGCGACCGACACGCCGGTGCTGCCGTCCGCCAGCGCATGGGCATGCCGGCTCAGCTCGCGCACCGGGCGCAGCAGCTTGCGCGCGGCCAGCACGGACAGGAGGCTGGCGGCCACCACCAGCGCCACGCCGCCGGCCGCCAGCGCCAGCAGCGGGGCGCGCCAGGCCGAGGCGTGAATGGATGCGGGCTCGGCCACGAAGACGCGCCAGCCCTGGGCAGCGGGCACGCTCTGGAAAGCGAGGACGCGCTCCAGGCCGTCCAGCGTCCGCGCATGGAACAGGCCCGCATCGCGCCCCTCGTACTGTGCCCGCACGCCGGCCAGTGCCTGCCGGCCAGCGAGCTGCTCGTGCAGCGCGTCCGAGCGCGCCACCACGACCTCGCGCGCGTCCGTGATGGAGGCAAAGCTCCCTGGCGGCAGCACCTGGGTGGCCAGCAGCTCCCGCAGCCGCCCGGGGGTCAGCCGCACCGCCAGCACGTAGGGCACGCGTCCCCCGCGCACCACCGGCACCGCCACGCCGATGACCAGATGGCCCGACACCGTGCCGCGCACGAGCGGAGTGACGAGCGGCTGGCCCGAGAGCACCGCGGGCCGGTAGTCGGCCGCCGGAACGAGGTTGACCGCGCCCCCCTGGGGCAGCGCCGTGTTGACCACTTGGCGCATCGTCGCAGCCTCGATCAACTCAACATCAGCGAAGTGCCCAGTGCGTCGGCGACTCGGCGGGCCTGCATGTCGAAGGCACCCAGGTCGGCCACCGGGCCATCCAGGCTGCGCGAGGTGGCCAGCGCGGACGCCGCGGTGCGATAGCCGGCGATCTCACGGTCCACCGCCAGCGCCAGGGCGGCTGCGGTATCCACCAGCCGGGCCTCCGCGGCAGCCTGGCCCGCGCGAGCCGCGCTCCACGTCGCGTAGCCGCCGATGCCCAGAGAAGGCAGCAGCACGGCCAGCAACAAGGCCAGCAGCAACGTCTTGAGCCGCAGCTGCGGAACCGCCATGGGAGGCGTTCCGGCCGGGGCGCCCAGGGGAAAGGCTTGCCGGGAGTGGAGATCGCTCATGGAGCCCGATCATGCTCCAGCGAAAGTTTTTCGCCGTGCACAGAAAGTATGCGGGGCGGGGTGCCGGCCAGCCTCCTCAACGACAGGCCGGCGCCCTCGCCTTCCCGCCCCGCGGCGGCCGCATGGGGCCGCAACGGGCCGGAATGCCGCGTGCAATATGACGCGTTCCGTTCGCGGACAGCTTGTACCCGGCGCGTCGCGGCAACGGCCGGATGCGGACAATCGGACGCGACGTCACTGAAGTACCCGATCCAAGACCAATGGACAACGCAACCGCGGCCGCAAGCTGAACACGCGATGGATGGGACATGCCTTCTCTGGTGAGCCGCCTGGCCGAGCTCACGCGCCACCGCGATCGCGAACAGACCGACGCGATGCTGGCGGACACGCTGCAGCAGTTGCTGCAGCCGCAGCTGTTGGCGCTGCACCGCTGCGTGGGCGAGCCGCCCCAGGCCCGCTGGTTGACCTGCGTGAGCCGCGGCAATGGCGGACCGCGCTTGCGGCGCCCGCCGGACTTCGAGCAGCTGCCGCTGCTGGCCAACCGCCCCGACTGGCTGGAATGCCTGCACGGCCGCGAGCCCCTGGAGCTGCCGGGCATGCCCATGGTGACGCTGTTCCCGCTGCTGGCCAACGGGCAGGCCGTGGCGGTGCTGGAGCTGCACGGCCCGCCGCTGCTGGGCCAGATCACCGGCCGCACCGTCGAAGCCGTGCTGCAGCTCTACGGCAACTTCCTGGCCCTGCTGGACTACGGCGAGCGCGACGCGCTCACCGGGCTGCTCAACCGCAAGACCTTCGACGACGCCGTGATGCAGGCGCTGCTGCAGCCCCCTGGCCCTTCCGCCCGGCACGGCGACCCGCGCAGCCCCAGCGCCGCGCACTACTGGCTCGCAATCCTGGACATCGACCACTTCAAGCACGTCAACGACACCTTCGGCCACCTCATCGGCGACGAGGTGCTGCTGCTGCTGGCCGGGATCATGCGATCGTGCTTCCGCAGCGGCGACCGGCTCTTCCGCTTCGGCGGGGAGGAGTTCGTGGTGCTGCTGAGCGCGCCCGACGAGAACGGCGCGAGCGCCGCGCTGCAGCGGCTGCGCGCCGCGGTGGAGCGCTTCGAGTTTCCGCAGGTCGGCCGCGTCACGCTGAGCGTCGGCTTCACCGTGCTGCGCGACACCGACACGCCCACCGACGCCGTGGACCGCGCCGACCGCGCGCTCTACCAGGCCAAGTCCACCGGCCGCAACCGCGTGGTGGGCCCGACGGGCATGGCCGAGGCGGGCATGCACGAAGAGCGCACGCACCGCGGCGAGGTGGACCTGTTCTGAAGCCGGCGCAGCGGACCGCGCGGGCTTCAGCAGGATGGCTTCAGGGCACCCGCAACACAGCCACCTTCAGCGCTGTCGCGTCGTTGTTGTAGCTGCCGTTGTTGTCGACTTCGAAGGTCACGGAGTCACCCGCGCCGATATAGCGTACCCGGTTGAATATCCGCGTCGTCCCGAAACCACTGAACGTCCAGCTTTGCATCGGATTGAGGCAGAAACTGCACCTGATTTCGGCAATGATGCCGTTGGCGGGCGCGTTCTTGTCGATCAGCTGGAAATGTCCCACGAAGCGGTAGCGCCCGGAACTCGGTGCGGTCCAGCGGACCTTGACCCTTTCTCCGACGTTCTGACCCGGATGCACGATCAATGCGCTTTCGGCGATCACATGCCCGCCACCCGTGACGAAGGGGGCACCCGAGGTATTGATACCGACGAAGGGGGTATCGAACGGGCCGCCGCCAGCCCAGCAGAATAAGCCTGCGGTGCCAAAGCAGGCATTGGTTTTCATGCTCAGGAGGCCCGTGCTGCTTTCATAGCGCCACGGGCCCTGGGTCGATGGATTCGCCACCTGGTCAAAATCCCCGACGGCATCCCAGGACTGTGCGCTCGCGATACCGGCAAAGCACAGTGCAATACCGGAGAGCAGCGTTTGGCAAGTCTTGCTCAACATCTTTTTCTCCTCTCGTCATCAGGTTTCACATCGTGCCATCGACGGCGTTTCAGCCGGCGAGAAAGAAATAATATTCGCCTCTGCCATATTCATCCTGACAACAGGCTGCGGCATGTACCGTGTACAGGGGACAGGGCGCTTGGTCCGCCGCGATTTGGTTTATCCCACCGGCTTTCTATACTTCCCCTGACCGAGCTCCGGAGGGGAAGACAAAGATGGAGATCACGGTTGCGGTCATCGTCGACGACGCTCGCCTGCGCGCTGCCATCGCCCACGCCGTCCTGTGTGCCCCGGGCATTGCGCTCCTTGGCGCCGGGACGGACCTCGACAGCGGACGCACGCTGCTCGACGCCCAGCGGCCCGATGTGCTGCTGGTGGATTTGGAGCTGCCGAACTGCGTCGAGTTGATACGGCACGCGGTGCAATACCGTCCTGGATGCGAGGTCATGGCCATCGTCTCATCCCAGAATATGGGAGAGGTTCTGGAAGCCATCAAGGCCGGCGCCACCGGCTTCGTGCTCCGGGAAATCGACGGCCTGAATTTGTCCGATGGCCTGCGCATGCTGCATGGCGGCGGCAGCCCGATGCCGCCACTGATCGCGCGTCAATTGCTGCATATTCTCGCGTCGCCCGATGCGCACACGGCTGCGCGCAGCGCAGGCGAAATATCCACCGCACCCCTATCGGCCCAAGAGCGCAAAGTTCTGGAAATTGCCTCGAAAGGTTACATCTACGACGACGTTGCCAAAATGATGGGAGTGTCGCGGGAAACCGTTTTGACGTACGCGAAGCGCATCCATCGCAAGCTGAACGTCCACAGCAAGACGGAAGCCATTTACGAGGCCCGGTGCCTGGGGTGGCTGGCTGACTGAACGAGCCGATCCCTATCCGGCTGCGGCCGGCCCTCTATTATTTTGCCAACCCGTCTTCTCCACAGCCCGGAAACAGTATTTAACTGCCGGCACGACCGACCCGGCAATCTGGGCTCTTACGATTCCGCCGGCCACTTGAACGCATAACCCGACCCACACACCGGCCGTATCGGGTTGAGCCCTCGGGGCGCCGCTTCGAACTTGCGGCGCAGCTTGCGCATACACCATCCCATTTCCAGCCTGTTGGTGTTGCCGCCGACCGCCTGGGCGGGGAAAGCCGGCAACGCGCTGGGCGACGAGGGCGTGCCGGCCGCGCGCGATGCCCAGCGCACGCTGCGGACGGCGCGGCAGAAACTGGTTGCACTTCAGCGGGCGGAACAGGGCCGCCGTCTGACGCTGTTCAAGGCGCTGGGAGGCGCCTGATGGGCCAATGCATCCTGTGCGCCCTGCCCCAATTCCCGCGCGGCACCGGCCGCGCGGCATGACACCCTGACGTGATGAACCGCATCAAAGTTTCACTGGCCGCCATCCTGGCGGTGCTGGCCGCGGCGTGGCTGCTGGCCGATTCACTGTGGCCGCAACCCTTCGGCTACTTCCCCTTCCGCACCGTCTTCATGCAGCTCAGCGGCGTCATCGCCTTGGGCGCGATGAGCGTGGCGATGCTGCTCGCCCTGCGCCCGAAGTGGCTGGAGCCGCACCTGGACGGCCTGGACAAGCTCTACCGCCTGCACAAGTGGCTGGGCATCACGGCGCTGGCGGCCTCGGTGCTGCACTGGTGGATGGCGCAAGGCACGAAATGGATGGTCGGCTGGGGCTGGCTGGTGCGCCCGCCGCGCGGACCGCGCCCGGACCCCTCGCAGCTCGGCGCCATCGAGGGCTGGCTGCGCAGCCAGCGCGGCCTGGCCGAGCAGCTGGGCGAATGGGCCTTCTACGCCGCAGCACTGCTGATGGTGCTGGCGCTGGTGAAACGCTTCCCCTACCACCTGTTCCGCAAGACGCACAAGTGGCTCGCCCTGGCGTACCTGGTGTTCGCCTACCACGGGCTGGTGCTGCTGAAGTTCCCGTACTGGCGCCAGCCGGTGGGCTGGCTGATGGCGGCGCTGATGCTGGGCGGCACCGTCGCGGCGGTGCGGGTGCTGGCCGGGCGCGTGGGCGCCGGGCGCAAGGTGGCGGGCGTCATCGACGCGCTGACCTACCACCCGGCGCTGCGCGTGCTGGAGTCACGCGTGGCCCTGCAGCCCGGCTGGCCGGGCCATGCGGCCGGGCAGTTCGCCTTCGCAACCTCCGACCCGCGCGAGGGCGCGCACCCCTACACCATCGCCTCGGCCTGGGACCCGCAGGAGCGGCACATCACCTTCATCACCAAGGCGCTGGGCGACCATACCGGCCGGCTGCACGAGCGCTTGAAAGTGGGCATGCCGGTCACGGTGGAGGGCCCCTACGGCTGCTTCGACTTCGAGGATGCACAGCCGCGGCAGGTCTGGATCGGCGCGGGCATCGGCATCACGCCCTTCGTCGCACGCATGAAGCAATTGGCGGCGCAAGGGCGGCCCGTGGACATCGACCTGTTCCATCCCACGGCGGTTTACGAGCCGGCCGCCATCGGGAAGCTGCAGGCCGATGCGCGCGCCGCGGGCGTGCGGCTGCACGTCCTGGTGGACGAGCGCGACGGCCGCCTCGATGGCGAACGGCTGCGCTCCGCGGTGCCGTCATGGCGCGAGGCCAGCGTGTGGTTCTGTGGCCCGCCCGCCTTCGGGCAGGCGCTGCGCAAGGATCTGATCGCACAGGGACTGCCGGCACGGCAGTTCCATCAGGAGCTGTTCCAGATGCGGTGAAGGACCGGGGAGCGGGCGGCCGCCCGAAGCGATTCACGCCAGCTGGCACGCCGCCCGGTAGCGCTCCTCGTTGTCGAACACGTGCTCGCGCAGCAGCGCGCAAGCCTGCTCGATGTCGCCGCGCTCGACGGCATCCACCAGCACTTGGTGGCTGTCGAGACAGTTGGGAATCAGCGCCCGGAAGCGCAGCGCGATCAGCTGGTAGCGGATCAGCTCGTAGGCGCCACGCAGGTAGCCGTTGGGGCAGCAGGCGATGAACTGGTAGTGGAAGTCCAAGTCGATGCGCGACAGCCGGTCCACGTCGCCGACGGCTTCCGCCTCGCCCATCCCGGCCACGCAGGCGCGCATCGCCTGCCGCAGCTTGGCGCGGTCCGCAGCGGCCGCCTCGCGCAGGGCGGCCGTCTCCGCCATCGCCCGGAAGCGGCCTGGTCGGCCTGGCGTCTTGGGAGAACGGCTTTCGCCACCACACCAATTCCAAGCGCTCGAATCGCGCGCGGTGGACGCGCAGGAGAAACCCGCCGGGGCCGATCGACTCGCAGCGCTTCTACGAGGTGCAGAAGTACCTGTCGCTGACCGGGCTCGTGTATTTGCCCTTCATCGTGCTGGCCAGCAAGAAGTGGTTCGACAAGCTCTCCGCCGAAGACAAGGCCACCGTGCGGGCCGCCGCGGTGGAGGCCGGCGCCTTCGAGCGCCAGCAGCGCGAGCCGGCCGTGGCGCTGCTCCAGACGCTCAAGGGCAAGGGCATGCGGGTCAACGAGCGTCGCCCGCGGAGACGGAGCGGCTGCGCGCGGCGGCGAAGCCGCTCCATGCGAAGTTCGGCGAGACCATCGGCGCCGACACGATGAAGCCCGCCAACACCGCTTTCGGCGCGAAGTGAAAGGCGGCATGAGCAGACAGCCCGAGCTCGTCGTCGCCATCGACGATGGTTACGCGCGCTACGCCGCGGTGGCTGCGGCGCTGTCCACGCAGGGCTATGGGGCGGTCGACCTGATCCCGACGGCAGCTCAGGCGCGCGCGGAGACGGGCGCCGGGGCTGCCTCGTGATGCGTCCAGGCCCGTGTTCCCACCGCCCGCCTACCGCGGTGCTCCGAGCAGCACATCCAACCGGCGCAGGAACGCCGCCACGTCCAGCGGCTTGGTCCAGAATTCTGTGAAACCCGCCGCCCGGGCGCGCTGCACGTTCTCGGGCATCGCGTCGGCGGACACCGCGATGCAGCGCAGGTGGCGGGTCGCGGCGTCGGCCTGCAGTTGCCGCAGCACCTCGTAGCCTGTCATGTCGGGCAGGTTCAAGTCCGTGAGCACCAGGTCGGGCTGCAGCCGGCGTGCCAGCGCCAGGCCACTGCGGCCATTTACGGCCTCGTGCAGCGTGCAGTGC
>JAEYPG010000532.1 GCA_023410975.1 Pseudomonadota bacterium | reverse complement strand
GCGGGAAGCCCAGGTCGTGCAGCTGGCGCGCGACGTCCACGGTGCGCGGCTTGTCGCTGTTCTTCACGGTCAGGAACACCTTGCCGCCGTCCTCGGGCCGCGGCAGCCGGGTGCCGGCGCCGAGCTGGCTCTTGACGAAGGCCTCGCCGAAGGTGCGGCCCACGCCCATCACCTCGCCGGTGGACTTCATCTCCGGGCCCAGGATGGTGTCGACGCCCGGGAACTTCACGAACGGGAACACCGCCTCCTTGACGCTGAAGTAAGGCGGGGTCACCTCCCTGGTGACGCCCTGCTGCTCCAGCGTCCGGCCCACCATGCAGCGCGCCGCGACCTTGGCCAGCTGGATGCCGGTGGCCTTGGACACGTAGGGCACGGTGCGCGACGCCCGCGGGTTGACCTCCAGCACGAAGATCACGTCCTGGCCGTCCTTTTCCTGGATGGCGAACTGCACGTTCATCAGGCCCACCACGTTCAGCGCCTTGGCCATCGCGGCGGTCTGGCGCTTCAGCTCGTCGACGGTGGCCTTGGCCAGCGAGTACGGCGGCAGCGAGCACGCAGAGTCGCCCGAGTGCACGCCGGCCTGCTCGATGTGCTCCATGATCCCGCCGATCATGACGGCCTCGCCGTCGCTGATGCAGTCCACGTCCACCTCGATCGCGTCGTCCAGGAAGCGGTCCAGCAGCACCGGCGACTTCTCCGACACGCGCACGGCCTCGCGCATGTAGCGCTCCAGGTCCTTGTCGCCGTGCACGATCTCCATCGCGCGGCCGCCCAGCACGTAGCTCGGACGCACCACCAGCGGGTAGCCGATTTCTTGCGCCAGTTGCAGCGCGGCTTCTTCGGTACGCGCGGTGCGGTTGGGCGGCTGTTTCAGGCCCAGCTCGTGCAGCAGCTTCTGGAAGCGCTCGCGGTCCTCGGCGATGTCGATCGAATCGGGCGCCGTGCCGATGATGGTGACGCCGGCCGCCTCGAGCGCCTTGGCGAGCTTGAGCGGCGTCTGGCCGCCGTACTGCACGATCACGCCGACGGGCTTTTCCTTGTCGACGATCTCCAGCACGTCTTCCAGCGTCACCGGCTCGAAATACAGGCGATCGGAAGTGTCGTAGTCGGTGGAGACGGTTTCCGGGTTGCAGTTGACCATGATGGTCTCGTACCCGTCCTCGCGCATTGCCAGCGCCGCGTGCACGCAGCAGTAGTCGAACTCGATGCCCTGGCCGATGCGGTTCGGACCGCCGCCCAGCACCATGATCTTCTTCTTGTCGCTGGGCTGCGCCTCGCACTCCTCGTCGTACGTGGAGTACATGTAGGCGGTTTGCGTCTCGAACTCGGCGGCGCACGTGTCCACGCGCTTGTACACCGGGCGCACGCCCAGCGCTTGGCGCGCGCGGCGCACGTCGTGCTGGTTGCTGCCCAGCAGCTTGGCCAAGCGCTTGTCGGAGAAGCCCTTGCGCTTGAGGAAGTACAGCTCGTCCTTCGACAGGCTTTCCAGCGTGCGCGCCTTGAGCGCCTCTTCGGTCTGCACGAGCTGCTCGATCTGCGCCAGGAACCACGGGTCCACCGCGGTTTCCTCGAAGATCTCGTCCAGGCTCATGCCGATGCGGAAGGCGTCGGCCAGGAACAGGATGCGCTCGGGGCCGGGGCTGCCGATCTCCTCCACGATCTCGTCACGGTCGGTCGAGCGCTCCGACAAGCCGTCGATGCCGGTCTCCAGGCCACGCAGCGCCTTCTGGAAGCTTTCCTGGAAAGTGCGGCCCATGGCCATCACCTCGCCCACCGACTTCATCTGCGTGGTCAGGTGCGGATCGGCCTCGCGGAACTTCTCGAACGCGAAGCGCGGGATCTTCGTCACCACGTAGTCGATGCTGGGCTCGAACGAGGCCGGCGTGGCGCCGCCGGTGATGTCGTTCTTGAGCTCGTCGAGCGTGTAGCCCACGGCCAGCTTGGCGGCAATCTTGGCGATCGGGAAACCCGTGGCCTTGGAGGCCAGCGCCGAGCTGCGGCTCACGCGCGGGTTCATCTCGATCACGATCATGCGGCCGTTGTCCGGGTTGATCGAGAACTGCACGTTGGAGCCGCCGGTGTCCACGCCGATTTCGCGCAGGATCGCGATGGAGGCGTTGCGCAGCAGCTGGTACTCCTTGTCGGTGAGCGTCTGCGCCGGCGCGACCGTGATCGAGTCGCCGGTGTGGATGCCCATCGGGTCCAGGTTCTCGATCGAGCACACGATGATGCAGTTGTCCGCCTTGTCGCGGACGACTTCCATCTCGTACTCCTTCCAGCCGATGAGGCTCTCCTCGATCAGGAGCTCCTTGGTCGGCGAGAGGTCGAGGCCGCGCTTGCAGATCTCCTCGAACTCCTCGGGGTTGTAGGCGATGCCGCCGCCGGTGCCGCCCAGCGTGAAGCTGGGGCGGATCACCATCGGGAAGCCCGAGCCGCCGATCTCCGCCTGGATGCGTTTCTGCACGCCCCAGGCGTCTTCCATGCTGTGGGCGATGCCGCTCTTGGCCGAATCGAGGCCGATCTTGGTCATCGCCTCCTTGAACTTCTGGCGGTCCTCGGCCTTCTCGATGGCGTGCTCGTTGGCGCCGATCATCTCCACGCCATACTTCTCCAGCACGCCGTGGCGGTGCAGGTCGAGGGCGCAGTTGAGCGCCGTCTGTCCGCCCATGGTGGGCAGGATCACGTCCGGACGCTCCTTGGCGATGATGCGCTCCACCACCTGCCAGGTGATGGGCTCGATGTACGTGACGTCGGCCGTGGCCGGGTCCGTCATGATGGTCGCCGGGTTCGAGTTGACCAGGATGACCTTGTAGCCTTCCTCGCGCAGCGCCTTGCAGGCCTGGGCGCCGGAATAGTCGAACTCACAGGCCTGGCCGATGATGATCGGGCCGGCGCCGATGATGAGGACGCTCTTGATGTCGGTGCGCTTGGGCATCTCAGTTCTTCTCCGTCTGGCGCGCCGCCATCAGCTCAATGAAGCGGTCGAACAGGTACGCAATGTCGTGCGGGCCCGGGGAGGCCTCGGGGTGCCCCTGGAAGCAGAAGGCGGGTTTGTCGGTCCAGGCCAGGCCCTGCAGCGAGCCGTCGAACAGGCTCACGTGCGTGGCGCGCAGGTTGGCCGGCAGCGCGTCGGCCTTCACGGCGAAGCCGTGGTTCTGGCTGGTGATGCTCACGCGGCCGCTGTCCAGGTCCTTGACCGGATGGTTGGCGCCGTGGTGGCCGAACTTCATCTTGAAGGTCGGCGCGCCGGCGGCCAGGGCCATGATCTGGTGGCCCAGGCAGATGCCGAAGGTCGGCAGCCCGCTGTTGATGAGCTCGCGCGCGGCCTCGATGGCGTAGTCGCAGGGCTGCGGGTCGCCGGGGCCGTTGGACAGGAAGATACCGTCGGGCTTGAGCGCCAGCGCCTCGCGCGCCGACGCCTGCGCCGGCAGCACCGTGATGCGGCAGCCGCGGCTGGCCAGCATGCGCAGGATGTTGAGCTTCACGCCGTAGTCGTAGGCCACGACGTGGAACCTCGGCGCCTCCTGGACACCGTAGCCGCTGCCGAGCTTCCACTCGGTTTGCGTCCACTCGTAGGCCTCGCGCGTGGAAACCACCTTGGCCAGGTCCTGCCCCGCCATGCTGGGCGCGGCCTTGGCGCGCTCCACGGCCTCGGCCTTGTGCGCCTCGGTGATCACGGTGCCGGCCGGGAAGGCGACGATGCAGCCGTTTTGCGCGCCGGTGGTGCGCAGCACGCGCGTCAGGCGCCGCGTGTCGATGTCGGCGATGGCGACCGTGCCCTGCGACTGCAGGTACTCAGTGAGGGACTGGCCGGCGCGGAAGTTGGACACGCGCACGGGCAGGTCCTTGATCACCAGGCCGGCGGCATGGACCTTCGAGGCCTCGACATCCTCGCCGTTGACGCCGTAGTTGCCGATGTGCGGATACGTCAGCGTGACGATCTGGCGGCAGTAGCTCGGGTCGGTGAGGATTTCCTGGTAGCCGGTGAGCGCGGTGTTGAACACCACTTCGCCGACGGTATGACCGGCTGCGCCGATCGAGGTGCCCTGAAAGACCGTGCCGTCTGCAAGTGCGAGAAGTGCGGGAGGCTGTACAGGCAGCAAGGAAGACTCCGGTGTGTGTGCACGCCCGGCGCTGCTGTGGCGCTCGATATTGGTGCGCAACCGGGTCGAACCGGCGGCAGCGATGGCGATATTCGCCGGGCGGGATGGTGGCGGGTAAACCTTGGAATTATAGCGGACCCCGGGTTTCCCCCCGGAACCGCCCCCGCACCACGTGAGGAGTTGTCCGCTTTTGCTGTGCACTTTGGACGGCGCCGCATGCGCCGGCATGGTGCATGCCAGCGCGGCTCCGGCAACCCGGGCCCAGGGGCCTTGTCAGGCGGTCTTGAGCGCCGCGATGCCCGCGCGCGCGATCTGGGCGTCCTCGGAGGACTTCACGCCGCTGACGCCCACGGCGCCGATGCAGTGGCCTTCCACGACCACCGGCACGCCGCCTTCGAGCAGGCCCTCGACGCCCGGCGCGCTCAGGAACGAAGTGCGGCCCTGGTTGATCATGTCCTCGTAAGCCTTGCTCTCGCGCCGGCCCAGCGCCGCGGTGCGGGCCTTGGCCGGGGCGATCTGCGACGACACCGGCGCCGCGCCGTCCAGGCGCTGCAGCCACAGCAGGTGGCCGCCGTCGTCCACGATGGCGATGGTCACGGCCCAGCCGTTGGCCTGTGCCTCGGCACGGGCGGCCTCGCCCATCGCCTGCACGTCGTCCTGGGTCAGCATCGGTCGGTTCTTCATCTTGGGAACTGCTCTTTGTGGGGTGAAAAAAGGCCGCCAATGTAGCGGGCAGCCGGTCGCTGCTTCATGCAGCAGCGATTAAAACTGCTTCACGCGCCGCGCAGGAGTGGCCACGCCGGCCGCGCCGGGGCAATCCCCCAAAGGGCGGAACTAGAATTGAAAGAGCGGGTCGAAACCCCGTCTTGATCATCTTTGGAGGCTTCTTTCATGGACCAACGCCTGCAGACCGTCTATTCCGGCCAGGGAACGGCGGGTTCGCTCAGCGCACAGCGCAACCGCGTGCTGCGCAACACCTACTGGCTGCTTGCGCTGTCGCTGGTGCCGACGGTTCTGGGCGCTTGGGTGGGCGTGAGCACCGGCATCATGGCGGCAATGGGCACGGGCATGAGCATGATCGTGTTCCTGGTCGGCGCCTTCGGCCTGATGTTCGCCATCGAGAAGACCAAGGACTCCGCCGCCGGTGTGGGCGTGCTGCTGGCCTTCACCTTCTTCATGGGCCTGATGCTCTCGCGCATGCTGGCCGCCGTGCTGGGCTTCTCCAACGGCGCGCAGCTCGTGATGCTGGCCTTCGGCGGCACCGCGGGCGTGTTCCTGGCCGTGGCCACGCTGGCTACCGTCATCAAGCGCGACCTCACGAACATGGGCAAGTTCCTGTTCGTGGGCCTGATCCTGCTGTTCGTGGCGATGCTGGTGAACATCTTCGTGCAGTCCAGCGCGATGATGATGACGCTGTCGGTGATCGCCATCGGCCTGTTCTCGGCCTTCCTGCTCTATGACATCAAGCGCGTGATCGACGGCGGCGAAACGAACTACATCACCGCCACGCTGGCCATCTACCTGGACCTGTACAACATCTTCCAGAACCTGCTGGCCCTGCTGGGCATCTTCGGCGGCGACCGCGAATAACCCGAACACGCCGCACCCAGCAAGCAAAAAGGCCCCGCGAGGGGCCTTTTTCATGGGCGCGCGGCGGGCCGCGTCAGGCCTCAGCCTCGGGCAGCGCCGCCGCCGCCTCGCCGGCGTCGGCCTGAGGCGCCTTCGGCACGGCATGCGGGTCGTACTCGAACACCGCCATGCTTTCCACGTGCGCCGTGTGCGGGAACATGTTCACCGCGCCGGCCGCCGTGCAGCGGTAGCCCGCCTGGTGCACCAGCAGCCCCGCGTCGCGCGCCAGCGTGGCCGGGTTGCAGCTCACGTAGACGATGCGCCGTGGCGGCTCCCAGCCCGGCGGCACCAGCTCGGGCGACTGGCGCAGGTCCGCCAGCGCCTTGGCCAGCGCCAAGGCCCCATCGCGCGGCGGGTCCA
>JAEYPG010000527.1 GCA_023410975.1 Pseudomonadota bacterium | reverse complement strand
GTGGGGCCGGGCGCGACGGCGGCACCCTCGCCGGCAGCCACCGACACGGCGCCGGAGAAGCCGCCGAGCTTGGGCGTCCAGTAGCTCAGCTGGTTGTCCTGGCGGCTCTGCTCGCCGTTGGAGAGGTACATGGCGAACACCGGCGAGAAGGCCGAGAAGGCGTCGATGTCGCTGGACTGCATCGAGAAGTGCATGGGCGCGTACTGGCGGCCGAGGCGGATCTCGCCCGCGGTGGCCGAGGCCAGGCCGACCCAGGCCTGGCGGCCGAACAGCCGCCCGCCCTGCAGCGCGGCGCCGGTGTCGGGCGCGAAGCCGTTCTCGATCACGAAGTTGCCGCTGAGGCCGCCGCCCAGGTCCTCGCGCCCGCGCAGGCCCCAGCGCGAGGCGGCGCTGCCGCCGCTGGAGACCCGGTTCACCGTCTCCTGCCCGGAAATCCGCGCCGATTCGACATAGGCATCGGCGAGGCCGAAGAGGCTGACGCCGCTTTGCGCCGATGCGGCGCCGGCGCAGGCGGCCAGCGCGGCGGCGCTGAGGACGGATTTGTTCATGGCAGGGTCTCCTGGTGCTTGTGGTTGGTCTTGCCCGGCATGTCTCTGCCGGGTGGCGGCCGCGCGGTCCAGGCCCGGGTGGCCGCGGCGATGCCGCTGAAGAAAGGTCGCAGGTCGGGCGGTGGACGGAGGACGGCTCACCACTGCCCGAAGAACACGCCCGCCTGCTTGTGGCGGTTGGTGCGCGACTCGACGAAGGCGTCGGTCACGGTGGTGCGGTGCTTGCGCCGCGCCAGGAAATCCAGCAGTTGCTGGCGCAACGTCTCGCGCACGCCGGCGTGGCTGGCGCTGCGGCCCAGGTCCTGGAACTCCTGCGGATCGGCCTGCAGGTCGTAGAGCTGCTCCGGCGCATCGAGCCAGTACACGTAGCGCCAGCGGCCGGTGCGGATCGAGAAGGCGCGTGCCTGCTGCGGCCCCTTGCCCACCAGCAGCCGCGCCTGCTTGAAGCTGTAGTCCAGCTCGGAGTAGACGAAGCCGCGCCAGTCCGGCGCGGCCTCGCCGTGCAGCAGCGGCTGCAGGCTGCGGCCCTCGACGCGGTGCGTGGGCTGTGCCAGCCCCAGCGCGTCCAGGATCGTCGGCACCACGTCCACGGCCTCGACGAAGCGCTCTTCGACGCGCCCGCGCGTGGCGTCGGCCTCGCGCCGGGGATCGACCACGATGAAGGGCACCTTCTGCACCGTGTCGTGGAACAGCTCCTTCTCGCCCAGCCAATGGTCGCCCAGGTAGTCGCCATGGTCGGCGGTGAAGACGATCAGCGTGTCCTGCATCAGGCCGCGCGCTTCCATGTGCTCGAACAGCCGGCCCAGGTGCGCGTCGAGCTGCGAGATCAGCCCCTGGTAGGCCGGGCGCACGGTGCGGATGCAGTCCTCGCGCTGGAAGCTCAGGCTTTCCTCGCTCTGCCGGTAGGCCGCCACCACCGGGTGCTCGTCCTCGCGCTCGGCGGCGCTGCGCACCACCGGCAGGCACTGGTCGGGCGTGTACATCGCGTGGTAGGGCGCGGGCGCCATGTAGGGCCAGTGCGGTTTCACGTAGCTCAGGTGCAGCACCCAGGGCTGCTGGCCCATGCGGTCCATGAAGCCGATGGCCTGGTCGGTCATGAACGCGGTCTCGGAATGCTCCTCGCGCACGCGCGCCGGCAGGTGCACGTTGCGCATGTGCCAGCCGCTGACCACGCGCCCCTGCGCGTCCACGCCGGAGATGACGTAGTCGCTCCACGGGTCCGCGCTGTCGTAGCCGTGCGCGCGCAGGAAGCCGGGGTAGCCGCTCTCGTCGCCGGGCGTGTGGTGGCCGTCGTAGCGGTCGATCTCCACGAAGCCGCCGCGCTCCAGGAAAGTGCCCAGCTCCGACTGCCCGTCCAGCGCCAGGCGGGCCAGCCCTTCGTGGTCGGGCATGACGTGCGTCTTGCCGGCCAGCGCCAGGGTGCGGCCGGCGCCCTTGAGGTATTCGCCCAGCGTCACCTCGCCCACGGGCAGCGGCACGCGGTTCCAGGTCGCGCCGTGGCTGATGGGGTAGCGGCCGGTGTAGTAGCTCATGCGGCTGGGGCCGCACACGCCGCTGTTGACGAAGGCGTTGGCGAAGCGCACGCCGCGCGCGGCCAGTGCGTCCAGGTTGGGCGTGCGCAGATACGGGTGGCCGCTGCAGCCCAGGTGGTCCCAGCGCAGCTGGTCGGCCATGATGAAGAGGATGTTGCGCGTGCTTGACATGGCTCAACTCTAGGAACGCGACAATCGATTGTTGAAATCAACCGACCTACGCAATGACCCTGAGCCGCCGCGCCGAGCGCCTCGACGAGTTGATGAACTACCGCCTGACGCGGCTGATCGCGCTCAGCGGCGCGCCGGTGATCCGGCTGTGCGAGGGGCGCTACGGCATCTCGCGGCGCGAGTGGCGCATGCTGGCGCACCTGGCGGTGCAGGGGCCGGTGTCCCCCTCGGCGCTGGCGGAGCAGGTCGGGCTGGACCGCGCCCGCACCTCGCGTGCCATCGGCGGGCTGGTGGACAAGCAGCTGGTCGAACGCGTGGCCCTGCCGGGCGATCGGCGCCGCGCGCGGGTGGGCCTGAGCGCGAAGGGCCAGGCGCTGCATGCCGAGCTGTTCCCGCAGGTGGCCGAGCTGAACCGGCAGTTGCTGGAGGCGCTGGACGACACGCTGCTGGCTGGCCTGGACACGGCGCTGCAGCGGCTGGAGGCGCAGGCGGGCCGCATCAACGGCAGCTTCGCCACGGAGGTGCGCGCCGACCGGCACCGCGGCATCGGGCGCCGCGGCGCGGGTGCCGGGAGCTGAGGACTGTCGTCCTCTGGGTGGACTGCGCTGGCCGCCGCAGCCGTTCAAGATGGGGGCTCAACCATCGCAACCGCGCCGCCATGTCCGCACTGCCTCCCGCTCCCGAGCTCGTTCCCCTGTGCCGCATCACCTGCGAAGTGGATGCGCTGGTGTCGCTGGGCGAGGCGCCCTGCGGCGAACGTCGCTATGTGCCGCTGGGCGGCGGCACGGTGGAGGGGCCGGAGCTCAACGGCACGCTGGTGCCGGGCGGCGTGGACTGGCAGGTCCAGCGCAAGGACGGCGTGCTGGAGATCGCCGCGCACTACGTGTTGCGCCTGGCGGACGGCAGCCTGGTGGAGGTGCAGAGCAACGGCCTGCGCCACGGCCCGGCGGAGGTGATGGCGCGGCTGGCGCGTGGCGAGGCGGTGGCTTCGCACGAGTACTTCTTCCGCACCCTGGTGCGCTTCACCACCGGCGCGCCGGCGTGGGCGCACCTGAACAAGGTCATGGCCATCGCCGTCGGGCAGCGCGAGGCGCGGCGGGTGGTGCTGGACTTGTACCGGATCAACTGATCACAGGCCGGCTCCCGCGTTCGCCACGCCTGGCATGAACGCCGCAAACAGCTCGCTCTTGAACCGGATGTCCAGCCGCTCGAAGGCGCGTGCGCGGTAGGTCTTGACGGTGGCCAGGCTCAAGCCCAGGTCGGCGGCAATGCCGTCGTAGGTCATGCCGCGCAGCAGCCGCTCCAGCACGTCGAGCTCGCGCTCGGTGAGGGCGTCGCAGTGCCGGCGCAGTGCCTGACGGTGGTTTGTCGGCGCCGGGGAGGGCGCCGCCTGCTCCTCCTGCCACTCGGCGTGGCGCGCCACCGCGGCCAGCAGCGGCTGCGCGAGCTGGCCGAAGTGGCCGAGCTGCGCGTCGCCGAAGCGGCCCTGCGGCGCGTGGCGGTACAGGTTCACGGCCAACAGCGAGCCGTCGCCCTCCAGCCGCGCCACCGACAGACGCTCCACCATGCCGTGGCGCAGGTAGATCGCCTGGCGGTGGTCGGCGCTGGGGGCCTCGTCGGCATGCATGCGCAGCATCACGGCGCTGCCCGGTCCGCCCTGGGTGCGCACGGCGTCGAAGCTGCGGTCGCGGCGGTACAGCCCCGCGTCGCGGTAGATGGCGAAGCACTCGCCGGTGGTGTCGGGCACGCCGCGGCTGGCCGACAGGTGCATGGTGGGCGGCCGTTGCGGACGCAGCCGGTACACGGCCCAGGAGGCGGCGCCCACGGCGCTCTCCAGCGCCGCCAGCGCGGCGGCGGCGAAGTGCGGTCGGGCGACGGCGCCGATCACGGTGTCCAGCGCGGCCTGCGCCGGGGTCGGGCGCGGCGCGCCCAGGGTCCATGCCTGCATGTCGCTTGTCTCCTCTCACCCGCCGACCGGCCGGGGGTGCTGCGGCGCCTACTCTGCCATGGCCGGCTCCGGCAGCCCGGCGGCCTGCGCCAGCAGCCCGGCCGCCTCGTGCGGGTCCCGGCGCAGCGTGTCGAGCTGCGCCAGCAGCGCCTCCAGCTCCGGCAGCAGCTGGGTGAAGAAGACGGCGGCGGTGGCGCGCTTGCGGCG
>JAEYPG010000525.1 GCA_023410975.1 Pseudomonadota bacterium | reverse complement strand
TACACCTCGCCGATGAAGCCGAAGTCGCCGGAATTGAAGGTCTCGACGTTCGTCGTGTGGGTCTTGGTGACGTAGCGCGCGGCGTTGATCTGGTTGTTCATGGCCAGCATGACGCCCTTGTCACGCGCCTGGTCGTCCACCGCAATGCGCACGGCGTTGAGGAGGTTGCGCGGTCCGTCGAAGTCGGGGGACGAGGCGTTGCGCTGGGCGCCGATGAGGACGACGGGCTTGGACGACCTCACGGTCAGGTCCAGCCAGAAGGCTGTCTCCTCCAGCGTGTCCGTCCCGTGCGAGACGATCACCCCCGACACCTCGGGCCGGTCGAGGGCGGTCTGCACCTCGCGGGACAACTGCACCCAGCGCCCAGGGTCCATGTAGTCCGACGGAACGTTGGACAGGTTGTTGACCTGGATGGTCGCGAACTTGCCAACGTCCGGCACCGTGGCCAGCAGGTCGTCTCCGGAAATGGCAGGCACCGGCGCGTTCTTGACCGGGTCGATCTTCATGGCGATCGTGCCACCGGTGGCAATGAACTGGACGACAGGCCGGCCCTGGGCAAAGGCGGTTGCAGCAGTCATGAGAGCGAGGCCGATGGCAGCCTTGTTGAAGAAGTTCATGGTTTCGTCGCCAGGTTGGACGACAGGGGAGCCTGCATGGAAGGCCCTCGGTCGCTCGAAGAACTGCAGGGGACGACACAGCCCATCGCTCGCACAGCGCAGCCGCTGCTGGCGCTTCGCCACTCGAGCCCCGGCATCCGCTGCGACAGCACGTCACAGGCCTGCTTCTGGTGCACCGGCAACTCGCCTGTGCCGCCCCACGTCACGGCGAAGCTCGAGGGATTGCTGCCGAACGGCGAACCCGGTACGACCAGCCGCCGGGCAGCTTTTCCCGGAACGTGGTGGCGACCGGGATCACCTGCACTCGTCTCGCGCAGAGAAGGCGCCGGGCACAGGCCGGGCGATGGCAAGGATCCGACACGCGGCGTGCCCACGCAGCGACGAGCCGTGCGCCGATACTGGCCCCAGGCAACAACGCTGCGATGCTCCATGTGTGCCAACTACGAGCCGACCGCTCCACGCCACCTGCGCACGCTGGAGCCGACCTTCTCCTACCCCGGCGAGGCGTATCCGGGCTCGAAGGCGGTCTTCGTCACGGCAGGCGAGAGCGAGCAGGCCGACTTCTCGCCCTGGCCGGGCGTCTTCGGGCTGCTGCCGTCCTGGGCCAAGGACGACAAGCTCGCACGCTCCACCTACAACGCCCGCAGTGAAACCGTGGCCGAGAAGCCGAGCTTCCGGCAGGCATGGAAGGCCAGGCGCTTCTGCCTGATCCCTGTCCAGGCCATCTTCGAGCCCAACTACGAGTCGGGCCACGCGGTGCGCTGGCGCAGCGCCCGCCAGGACGGCCTGCCCTTCTTCCTCGCCGGCATCTGGGAGGAGGCGCAGCGCAACGAGCAGCCGCGGTGGTCCTTCTCCATGCTCACCATAAACGCCGATGAGCACCCGCTGATGCGGCGCTTTCACAAGCCCGGCGACGAGAAGCGCTCGGTGGTCGTGGTGCCACCCGAGCGCTGGCAGGACTGGCTCTACGCCGACGAGCAGCAGGCCCGGGCACTGCTGCAGCCGTTCGACCCCGAGCAGTTCACCGCGGAGACGGCGCCACGGCCGGCGGCCAAGGCGGCCAAGGATCAAGTGGTAAAGGACGACCCGGCCACATGAAGGACGGCGCGGTAAGGGGCGGAACTGGCGATGTTGGAATGCCGACCGCTTGTTACGGATTCCTCATTTCTTAGAGGCAATCGCCCAGAGAACATCCATCGCGTGATCGCGCTGGCTGTGCGGCACGAATAAATGATCATGATGAAAAGCTGACACAACGTTGCAAGGTATATTTTGCCTCGCCAATTCATTACTGATAACGGCGATAAATCCAACGGCATTCAAGGCGGAATGCACAGTAAGTGTAATCATCGCGCACTCATATTGATACTCCAAACCCACTGCGCTGGCCGCCCCACTCTCCAATATTACAGTCACCCCCTCTGACTCTTCGAAAGTACAGAGCGGCTCAATCGGCAGCGGAAATTTCTCATGAGGGACGCAACAGTACACAAACGTGCCTGGATGCAGCGTCGGCGCCATTGTCTCGCAAAGCACAGCCAAATTCGTTTCTCCAGGCATTTTTGTTCCGAAGTTTGCTGATCAAGCAGCACAAAGCTAGGGATTGTCTTTGGTAGCGCCGCGCGAACGTATTAGCTGCATCACACGTTTAGCAAAGCTAACCCGACCTGAACTTTGCTAAACGGACGAGTAAGTGGCGTCCCTTGATGGCAACAATCGGATCTTCTCCACAGACACAGAAAGTGCAAGTGGCTCCCCGAATAAGATCGGCAGCGCAAGCGGCGTTGAAGGCGAAGCCACCTGCACTGCATGGAAGATGCATAGAGCATCTGCCGCAAGGCCGGTATTAAGTTACGCGAGAAACTAATTTAGCATTTTATTCGTGCTGATTTTTTGTACAGTAACAGTGCCATGCAGTACCGCAAAGCGACTTACCGGCTCTACCCGACGCCCAAGCAAGAAGCGGCGCTACAGGAGCTGTTGTGCTCGCACCAGCAGCTCTACAACGCCGCGCTGGAAGAGCGCATCGACTGCTGGCGCAAGACCGGCAAGAGCCTGAGCTACGCGGCGCAGTGCCGTTCGCTCACGGTGCTGCGTCGGGAATGCCCCGAGTGGGCCGAAGCCGCGAACTGCTCCAGTCAGCAGATGACCTTGCGCCGGCTAGACAAGGCGTTCGCCGCGTTCTTCCGCCGCGTCAAGTCGGGGCAGGCGCCAGGGTTCCCGCGCTTCAAGTCGCTGGCGCGCTTCCCCGGCTTCAGCTTCAAGGCGCATGGCGACGGTTGGCGCTTCACGCCCGGCATCGACTGGCGACATGGCACGCTTAAGCTGTCCGGTATCGGACAGCTGCGCGCACGCGGGCAGGCTCGCCAGGGGGGCGAGGTTCGCGCTAGCGACGTGCTACACCGCGACGGCAGGTGGTACTTATCCCTCACGCTGGACATCGGCATGCCGCAGCGCGAACGCACGGGCGATGCGGCCATGGCTTTCGATTGGGGCGTCGAGACCTTTCTCACCGGCGTGGACCATGCGGGCGAAGTGATCCGCTTGGACAACCCGCGTTGGTGGCAGTCTGAGAAGGACTACATCACCGAACTGCAGCAGGGGGTCTCGCGCAAGCGCAACAAGCGCTCCAACCGCCGCCGGAAGGCCGTGCAGCGGTTGGCTGCTGCACACGGAAAGACTGCTCGGCGCCGCCTAGATTGGGCGCACAAGGAAACGGCCAAGCTGGCCAGCCTCTTTGCGCTGGTGGCAACTGAAGAGCTGCGCATCGCCAACATGACGCGAAGCGCCGCAGGGAGCGTTGACGAGCCCGGCAAGAACGTCGCTCAGAAGGCAGGCTTGAACCGCGAAATTCTGGACACTGCCCCTGCGCTTTTCACTTCCCTGTTTCGCCAGAAAGTGCTGGAGACTGCCGGCGAATGGGTGGAGGCGCCGACACGGCAGCTCAAACCGAGCCAGCGTTGCCCAGCGTGCTGGGCGCTGGCGAAGAAAAGTCTGTCAGACCGGACGCACGAATGCAGTCGCTGCGGCTATACCGAACCCCGTGATATGGCTGCAGCACGTGTCGTGCTGAATTGGGCGCTAGGACTGCATACCGGTCAGGAACTGGCCGAAACGGGAATTAATGCCCGTGAAACTCTACCCTCTGCACCACATAGGATAGGGTAGTTCATTTCGAGCACCACTTGCAGTTTGGCACTCAAAACCTTACCGCCAAGCATTTTCGTAGTATTACTGGATTCAGGTTCCGCAATAATAATATCAAACATCAGCGCACTGACTGCAGCGGCTTGAGCTTGGCATTCGCGTGCTTACTGGCGAGCTACAAGCTTGTTCCGGCCCAGACATCGCCAGTAGTGGCAGCCGATTTCTCAATGCCTTCTATGATCTGCGGCACGAATTGGTTCGAAGAACTCGTTAGCCACAGCGATTGTTTATCCCTCATCGTTGGAACGACGACTTCGAGAACCTTGGTCGCAAGGCGCTGGTTACACGGGAGTATCCGTGGAATCTCCACATGATTGGGACGCCAAGGCAGGTGTCAGCGTCCTGGCCGCCTCAGCAACCACCAGTGCCGTAATTACCTGCGACAGAGGCGGTTCTACTGTCCAGTGGTGCCAATGCAACGACACGCACACAGGGTGGCGCGGCGCCAGATCAACCAACTCCATAGCGTAACGCCCCTGGACCTGCACCGTTGGCACCAAGCCGTATCCGACACCTGAAGCAATGCCATCTAGCAGGGTCTCTGGCGCCGGCAAATAGTGCCTGGTGTAGTTCTCGACTTTCACGCCAAAAACGTTCTGCAGGAACTCGTCATGGAGCGAGTCCTTTCTGTTGAAGAGCACTGCTGGCGCACGCAGTGCTGCCTGGAGCGTGAACCCCTTCGCAAAATGCTCATCGGCAAACGAATGTGTGGCGAAGCATCGGTATTCCATTGCACCTAATGGTTCCGCGATGAATCCGGTTGCCGGTCTAGCTTCAGTAGATATGCACCCGATCACTTCGCCGCGGGCGAGGCGTCGCAATGTGTGGTCCTGATCGTCAGTAATAACCTCCAGCGCGATCCGATGCCGCTTCATCAGCGGCCAGAGCACCGTTGGTATCCAGGTTGCCAGCGAATCCGCGTTGACGGCGATGGCCAGCGGAACAGGTGCAAACTGTGGTTCCGGCTTGATTTTATCCAGCGTGTCACTTTCCAGCAGGCGCAACGCTTGGACGTGACGCCAAAGCACTTCACCTTGAGCTGTTGGGACCACAGGCTTTTCCCGCACCAGAAGCACTGACGATAGTGCCTCTTCCAATGCCTTGATGCGTTGTGAAACTGCGCCCCGGGTGATGCTCAAGGCAGTCGCAGCCTTCTCGAAACTTCGCTGCTCAACTACTGCGGCAAACGTCGCCAGTTGATCTCGGTCCAACATCATCGGTCTCCATTTAGCAGCGCTTAACCGCGTTCATAATTCGTAAATCACGGTCAATGCAATGGCCAACTCACTAGCATCTGCTTGACGGGCACAAAGTGCCTTTTATTGGAGTTGCTGCCATGCCGACGAAGGACCGCACCATTGCAACAGTATTTTTGACGGTTTTAATTGAAACTAGCAGCCAGCGTGCCCGCCCTGAACTGATACATCGCAGCCTTCTAGCAAAAATCTCAACGAGTCACATCTAACTCAGTCGAAATGATGCCCATGATGAGCGACTGCTATGAGGCTATCGACCCGAACACTGGCGAGCCAATGGGCTTCGAGCCCTACGCTCCTAAGCACCATCTGATGCAGCGTCTCGCCAACAATCTCACTTGGGAAACCCCAGACGGGCTGTTTTACCGTAGCAGCGACGGCACTCTGGGATACGTTCCCCATGCCTCACCGCCGCTGCAAGCGTCCGACGAACGGCGCGCTATGGCGCAAACGTACTGAAGAAGGCCCAGCGTGCATCCCGACGTTTAGTGCCAGCGGGAATGCAAGTACTGGCGCAGGTTGATGATTGAGAAACCGTCACGGCTCAACGTATGGTCCATGTGACGGTTGTGAAATGCCTGTCAAGCCAATCGGCCCACTTCACGGCGCGGCGAATCAAGTCGGCCCGGTACACGGCGTTGAACTGTGGCGTGCGTGAGTGGTAGTTGGCCACCCGCGACCACAGGTCGCCTCGGTCATACTTGATGTGCCGGCGCAACCGCCACGCGGCCAGGCTGTAGGGGTAGCAGCCGTGCGCTGCCACGGCATCGGGCTCGATGCCGTAGCGGCTCAGCTCGCGCAGGTAGGCCGTGTTGAATTGCATGGCGCCGACGTCATGGGTACCGTTCGAGTTGCGCACCCACCGGCCGGGCTGGCCGCCCTCCTTCTCGGCCACGGCCAGCACGATGTTGGCCGGGATCTGGTACCTGGTTGCCGCGGCAATGGAGCACACGACGCGCTCCTGAAGCTGCGGCGGTAGATCCACCACGGCAGGCAGCATCAGCGCCACCACCAGCTACTGGCCGAGCGCGCCGCATCCTCAGCTGCTACGCGCGCGGTGTACTCGGCCAGCACCCGCTCATAGTCTGCAGGATCGGCCCACAGCCCGCCGCGCTCGGGTAGGCCCACGTACTTCGGCATGAGCTGGTCCGTGGGATAGGCCGTGTTCGGGTGCGTGTAGATCGCAGTGCAGTTCACCGGCATGACGTTGCTGACGAAGGTGGCTTCCAGGCCGGTGTAGGGGTCCTGTCCCACGTAACCCAACGTCATGTTGAGGGTGGCCGAATCGCACCAGCCGGCGCCCGCTGCCAAGGCTGACACCAGCGTGCGCATACCCTCGTCCTCCTGCGCGGACGGGCACAGGTTGAGGAAGTCGCCCCGCGCCTTGATCGTGTCGCGCAGCTTGCGCTTATTGATGCTGAAGTAGCGCTTCAGCGATGGCTGGCACGCCGACTCGCTGCGGCCCTGGGAGGCTGACAGACAGAGGATCGCCTCGCAGGCCAGCTTCGTGTCGCCCGTGAACAGGTCCTGAGCTTGGGCCGCACCGCACAAGCACATCGAAGCCAGCGCCGCGGTCAGTACGCGCTTCATGCGTTGCCCCTCGGGTTGTCGTCGAACTGGTCTTCACCGTCAAACGTACCCGGGTCACGGGCGGCGAACGCAGCAATTTCATCCTCCGGGGTGCCGGGCTTGCCGCCACCTGACAGGGCATCGTTCTCGAAGTCCGGGGCGGCGCCATCGCCCGTCGTTGGCTGTGACTGCGACTTCAGGGCCGCGGCGAGTCTGCCGCCAGGCGTTTCGGCCACGCGCCGGTTCCAGGCCTCCTCGGCTTCGTCCAGCTTGGACTTCGCCATCTGGCCGGCGCCTTGGGCAAGGCGATTCCCTGTGGCTGACATACGGTCCATGAACGACGGCGCCCCGCTATCGAATCCGGCGGCGTGGGCAAATGGCGTACTGCCCGTGCTTGCGCCACTGGCGCTCGGCGCACCGGCCTGGGCGCCACCGCCCCCACCGCCCATCTCCCCGTCGCCGCTCCAGATACCTCCGGACGAACCTCCAGGATCTCCCCCGCCAGTCCCTGCTTCGCCAACATCGCTGGCCGCCTTGAAGGCCGCCATGAGGGCCTGCGCGCCACCTGCTGCTTGGGCGGCGCCAGCGGCAGCCAGTGCCAGCCCCATGCCACTGGCGGCCATCGCCATGCTGGCCGCGCCGACCAGGGCGCCACCGCCCATGTTGCCAATGCCAGTGGCGCCCCCGTGGCTGCCGGTCGCCGGTCCGCCAAGCAGGGCCGGCAGCTTGTTGGACAACACGAACAGGATCACGGCCACGAAGAGCATGACGCCCAGTTCCTTGAGCGTCTGACCGGCACTCATGCGGGCGTAGTAGTCGTCAATGAAGGACTTGCCGATCCCGATGACCAGCACCATGGCGAAGAGCTGCATGCCGCCGCCCAGGACCATCTTGTAGTAGTGGATCGCCATGTCCGAGGTCCAGCGCCCACCACCAAAGCCCAGGTAGAAGATGCCGCCATAAGCCAGGACCCACGCCGATGCAAGCAGCAGCAGCATGTTGATCGCGATCATCCCGAGCACGATGAGGACACCCAGCGCAGCGATGATGCCGACCGATGAGTCCACCGGCTTCATGGCCGATGAGTTGTCCACGGCCTTGTAGAAGATGGCGAAGCCAATGTCCACGATGCCCGAAGGCGCCAGGGCTCCGTTGCCCAGGCCTGCCGCTTCTCCCGCCACACGGCGCAGCCCGGTGATGATCGCCGTGGAAAAGACGGGTGCGTTGATCAACAGCCACCAGAAGAAGCCGGTGGTCAGCAGGAAGCGGATCAGCTCCGCGAACAGCTCGCCGAAGTCGGCCCGGCGCAGCAGCATGAAGGCCATGGTGAAAGCCAGCGATATGGAGGCCAGCACCCAAAAGAGCCAGGTTGCATGCCGCAGGATCACGCCGCCCCAACTGGCCGCCCCGGTCCTGAACCGCTCCAGCAGGTCGTCTGAAATCCCCGAGCTGTTGAGCTCCTGCGCTTCGGCCAAAAAGGTCAGCGCCAGCAGCAGCAGCCCAGAAGCAACGTGCCTTGGGTTGGTGAGTCTCATGGCGCGGTCACCAGGTCTTGTGCGGGCTGGGCTTGAAGGCCCCCCGACGGAGACACCTGCCAGCGAGGTCCTCGCGCGGCTCCTTCGGCAGCGTGCGCAGGAACTCCAGGCGGCAGTTCGCATCGTTGACTTCCAGCTGTGCCTCCGGCTTGGGCTCGGGTTGAGGCGAGCAGGCGCACAACACGGCCGCCAGTGTGAAGGCCGCTGCCAGAGCAGGACGGCGTGCCGCGCCCATCACCACTCCCGGCGAGGGCTCGCCACGAAGGTACCGGCGCGGAAAGCCTCCCCGGCTACGTCCTCGCGGGCTTCACGGTCAGCCAGTGCCTGCTGCCGTGTCACGAGGGCCGCTTGCTGCGCCACGAGGATGCCCCGTATCTGCAGCAGTTGGTTGGACTGCTGGGCAGCCAGCATGTTGGCCGCGCCGATGGCCTCCATCTGCCCCTGTGCGCCCTGCGCGGTCGCCTGCAACTGCTGAAGGCGCCGCGCGTCGGTAGCCATGGCGTTTTGCTGTTGATCCAACGTGCGGATAGACGACTCGTTGGTCAGCCGTTGCGCCTCGGAAAGCCTTGCCTCAGCCTCCCGCAACAGCGCAAGTTGATCTGCACGGCATCCCTTGCCGTTGAAACACGGCAATCCCCTGTATTGCCCCATGTCCTTGATGGTGCGCAGGTAGGTATCCAGGCTTGAGTACCTTCGCTTGTAGTAGTCGAGCATGAACATCGCGTCGCGCAGTTGGTCCATGGTTCTCGTGGCCTGGTCCCACACGTAAGCCGCAGGGGCTACGGCGTTCTTGATCTGCAGGTAATACTGCTCAAGCTGGGTCCTGTATTCCTGAATCTGCTTGATCGTCTGCGCGACGCTCTCGTTGGCCGTGATCGTGTTCTGAATCGCGTTGAGGATGTCCGTGGTCGGAATCTGCGCGCGCGCATCGGTGCTGGCCACGAGGACCATGGCGACGGCGATCCTGGCGAGGCGGCCTTTCATTTCTGCTCCTTGCGGGGGTCGTTTTCGAGCCACTGCAGGGTCGGTGGTGGAGCAAAATTTGGCGCTGTGCAGGTCGCATTTGTCGTGCCCCCTCGTTGCGCGATGGCAAGCTGCATTTCCATGCACTGCCGGTACACCGTCACAGCATCCTGCATCACCTTGAACTGAAGCTGAATCATTTGGTTGTAGCGATCAACGGCTTCCTTGCCGTAGAAGCTTCCCGGCGCGGGCGCATTGGCGTCAGTCGCCGCAACGGCAGCTTGGACGGCGACGCTGGCGGCAGCGAGAAGCGCCGTCGTGATCTTGGCGAGGCGAACGTTCATCAGCGGTTCCTTTGGTAGTCGAAGGGTTGATAGGGACCGGGAAACTTCAGGTCCTTCGTGACAACGACGTTGAAGCGGAACCCGGGGCGGATCTCCAGCGTGGGAGACAGGTTGAGGTTCTTGGCGATCATCTGTGCCGTGACCTGGCCGAGCTGCTGGCCCAGGGCCTCGCTCAGGGCGCTGCCGGCCGTGGGCGCGAACTGGTTGTGCCCCCGGTTCTGGCTGTAGGTGATGCCGCCCACGATGCCGCTCATGAGGAAGGCCGAGGCGAAG
>JAEYPG010000518.1 GCA_023410975.1 Pseudomonadota bacterium | reverse complement strand
CGCCAGCGCGAACCGGTGTGGGTGTACTGGAAGGCGCGCGCGGTGCTGGCCGAGGCGGTGCCCGGCGCCGAGGGCGACGCGGTGCGCCAGCAGGCGCAGCAGGCGCTGGTGGGCATTGCCAACGGGCTGAGCTTCTACGGCAAGCTCGCCACCGAGGAGCTTGGGCGCAAGACGGTGTTGCCGCCGGCGCCGCAAGCCCTGACCACGGCCGAGCGCGACGCGGCCAACGCCCACCCCGGCCTCACGCGCGCGCTGCAGCTCATCAACCTGGGACTGCGCAACGAGGGGGTGCGCGAGTGGAACTACAGCCTGCGCGGCATGGACGATCGCGCGCTGCTGGCCGCGGCGCAGCGCGCCTGCGAGCGCGAGGTGTGGGACCGCTGCATCAACACCAGCGAGCGCACGCGCGACGAGGTGGACATGAACCAGCGCTTCCCCATGCCGCACCGCCAGGCGGTGCTGCGCGAGGCGCGCGCCATCGGGCTGGACCCGGCCTACGTGTACGGGCTCATCCGCCAGGAGTCGCGCTTCATCACCGACGCGCGCTCGCACGTGGGCGCCTCGGGGCTGATGCAGGTCATGCCCGCCACCGCACGCTGGACGGCCAAGAAGCTGGGCATTCCCTATACCCCGGACCTCATCACCGACCGCGACACCAACCTCAAGATCGGCACCGGCTACCTGAAGCTGGTGCTGGACAGCTTCGAGGGCCGGGAGGCGCTGGCCGCGGCTGCCTACAACGCCGGGCCGGGCCGGCCGCGGCGCTGGCGCGAGGGCAGCACGCTGGAGGCGGCGGCGTGGGCCGAGAACATTCCCTTCTCCGAGACGCGCGACTACGTGCAGAAGGTGCTGTCCAACGCCGCCGACTACGCGGCGCTGATCACCGGCCAGCCGGTGGCGCTCAAGGCGCGGCTGGGCACGACCATCGGTCCGGCCACGCGCAGCACGCCGGACGCGGAACTGCCCTGAGCCGCGCAGGTCTGTCCTTTCAGGGAAGTCACTTACCAAGGAGTCCGCCATGCACCGCCTCTTGATCCTCGGCGGCACCGGCTTCGTGGGCCGGGCCCTGTGCTCGCAGCTTGCCGACCGCTATCCCGACACCGAGCTGCTGGTACCCACCCGCCACGCCGGCCAGCGCCGCGCGCTGCTGGCCCTGCCCGACGTGGAGCTGGCGCAGGCCGACATCCACGACGAAGCCGCGCTGGCGCGGTTGCTGCAGGGCTGCGACGCGGCGGTCAACCTGGTGGGCATCCTGCACGGCGACGAGGCGCGCTTTCGCCGCGTGCACGCGGAGCTGCCGCGCAAGCTCGCGCATGCCTGCCGCGCCGCGGGCGTGCGCCGCGTGGTGCACATCAGCGCCATCGGCGCGGCGCCGGACGCGCCCTCGCGCTACCTGCGATCCAAGGCCGCCGGCGAGGCGGCGCTGCAGACCTCGGGACTGGACGTCACCATCCTGCGGCCCTCGGTCATCTTCGGCGAGGAGGACCACTTCCTGAACCTGTTCGCGAAGCTGCAGGCCTGGGCGCCGGTGCTGCCGCTGGCCGGCGCGCACGCGCGCTTCCAGCCGGTGTGGGTGCATGACGTGGCGCGGGCGCTGCTGCGCTGCCTGGAGGACCCGCACACCATCGGCGAGGTCTACGAGCTGGCGGGCCCGCGCGTGTACACGCTGGCGGAGCTGGCGCAGCTGGCCGGGCGCGCCAGCGGGCACGAGCGGCCCGTCATCGCGCTGCCGGGCGCGCTGGCGCGGGTGCAGGCCGGCCTGATGGCGCTGCTGCCGGGCGAGCCGCTGATGTCGGGCGACAACCTGGACTCGATGAAGGTGGCCAACGTCGCCAGCGGCCACCTCCCGGGGCTGCAGGAGCTGGGCATCCAGCCCGCGGCGGTGTCGGCCGTCGCGCCGGAGTACCTGGCGCAGCAGCATGGGTGCCACCGGCTGGATGCGTGGCGGGCGCGGGCGCGGCGCGGATGAGCGCAGTGTCCGGCAGTCCCGCCTGAAACGACAAAGGCCGCTTGATGCGGCCTTTTTCACTGGCGCGCGGCGAGCCTCACTTCGCCTTCTTCACCGGCCGCTGCCACCCCGCCAGCGACACCTGCCTGGCGCGCGCCACGGTGAGCTGGCCGGCCGGGGCGTTCTTGGAGATGGTGGAGCCGCCGCCGATGGTCGCCCCCGAGCCGATCTCCACCGGCGCCACCAGCACGCAGTTGGAGCCGATGCGCACGTCGTCGCCGATGACGGTGCGGTGCTTGTTCACGCCGTCGTAGTTGGCGGTGATGGAGCCCGCGCCGTAGTTGGTGCGCTCGCCTACGGTGGCGTCGCCCAGGTAGGCCAGGTGGTTGGCCTTGGCGCCGCGCGCCAGCGTGGAGTTCTTGACCTCCACGAAGTTGCCGATGTGCACCTCCTCGGCCAGCTGCGCGCCCGGGCGCAGCCGCGCGAAGGGGCCGATCTGCGCCTGCGCGCCCACCTGCGCGCCGTCGATGTGCGTGAAGGCGGCGACCTGCACCCCGGCGCCGATGTGCGCGTTGCGGATCACGCAGTGCGGGCCGACGCGCACGCCGTCGCCCAGCACCACGTCGCCCTCGAACACGCAGCTGATGTCGATCTCCACGTCCTGCCCGCAGCTGAGGCGCCCGCGCAGGTCGAAGCGCGCCGGGTCGGCCAGGCGCACGCCGGCTTCCATCAGGGTGTCGGCCTGCTGGCGCTGGAAGCGCCGCTCCAGGTCGGCGAGCTGCAGCGGGCTGTTGACGCCCAGCACCTCGGTTTCGCCGCCGGGCTGCGCCGCCACCACCGGCACGCCCTCGGCCACGGCCATGGCGACGATGTCGGTCAGGTAGTACTCGCCCTGGGCGTTGTCGTTGTTCAGCTGGGACACCCAGCGCTGCAGCAGCGTGGTGGGCGCGGCCATCATGCCGGTGTAGACCTCGCGGATCTCGCGCTGCGCGGCGCTGGCGTCCTTGTGCTCGACGATGGCGCGCACCTGCTCGCCCTCGCGCACGATGCGGCCGTAGCCGGTGGCGTCGTCCAGCTCGATGGTCAGCAGCGCCAGGCGCTGGCCGCCGCAGGCCTCCACCAGCGCGCGTGCGGTCTCGGCGCGGATCAGCGGCACGTCGCCGTTGAGGATCAGCGTGGTGGCCAGAGCCGTGTCCAGCGCGGGCGAGACCTGCTGGATGGCATGCCCCGTGCCCAGTTGCGGCTGCTGGCGCACGAACTTCAGCCCCGGCGCGGCGACAGCGGCTTCCACCGCCTCGGCGCCATGGCCGGTGATGACGACCGTGCGCTGCTGCGATCCCAGCGCCTCCACGGTGTTGAGCACGTGCTGCAGCAGGCTGCGGCCCGCGAGCTTGTGCAGCACCTTGGGCAGCGCTGATTTCATGCGGGTGCCTTTGCCCGCGGCCATGATGACGACGTTGGATGCCATGAGTGAGTCCTTGCGACGGTGGCGAATTATCGGGTTGGCGCTGCTGCTGTTCGCCCTGGCCGGCTGCGCGGCCGTGCGCCTGGTCTACAAGCAGGCCGACGAGCTGCTGTACTGGTGGGCCGACGGCTACGCCGATTTCACCGACGCCCAGGCCCCGCGCGTGCGCGCAGGGCTGGACGAGTTCCTGGACTGGCACCGCCGCACGCAGCTGCCGCAGTACGCCGCGCGGCTGGCGCAGCTGCAGTCCCAGGTGACAGCCGACACCACGCCCGCAGCCGCCTGCGCCCTCAAGGACGAGCTGCAGCACTGGTTCGACGGCGCCTTCGAGCACGGCCTGCCCGCGCTGTCGGCGCTGGCGGTAACGCTGGAAGCCGACCAGCTCAAGGCGATGCAGAAGCGCTTCGACAAGCTCAACCGCGACTTCAGCAACGACTTCGTCAAGCCCGATGCGGAGGGCCGCCGCGAGGCGCTGCTCAAGCGCACGGTGGAGCGCGCGGAGAAGCTCTATGGCCGCCTGGACCGCGCGCAGCGCGAGCGCATCGCGCAGATCGAGGCCGGCTCGCCCTTCGGCGGCGAGCATGCGCTGCGGCTGCGCGTGTCACGGCAGCAGGACGTGATCCAGACCCTGCGCGGCCTGCAGGGCGCCACGCCCGCGCAGGCCCAGGCCGCGCTGCGCGCGCTGGCCCGTCGCATCCAGGAGCCGCCCGACCCCGACGACCGCCGCCACCAGCTGGCGCTGCAGGAGTTCAACTGCGGCCTCTCGGCCCAGATCCACAACCTCAGCACCCCCGAGCAGCGCCGCACGGCGCGCGAGCGTCTGCGCGGGTGGGAGATGGACTTCAGGGCACTGGCGGCGCAGGGGAAGCCCTGAGGAAACACCGCGCGCTCACTGCGCCTTCGCTGCCTCCTGCCGCTCCAGCGGCACGTTCACGCGCCGCGGCGAGGGATTGCCTTGAGGGAAATCGGCCAGCGCGGCGCGGAACATGGCCTCAAAAAGCGCCGAGCCGCCCGAGAGCGCGCCGTCGCTGCGCGCATGGCCCTCGTACAGCACTTGGCTGCCGCCCTGGTCGCGGATGATCACGCTGACCTCGCGCTCGTACCACGGCGAGCTGTAGGGCGCTCCCCACCATCCCGCGCCCCAGCCCGGTCCCCACGGGCTGCCCCAGAAACCGGGATAGCGGCGGTAAGGCCAGCCCCAGCCCGGCCCCCAAGGACCGCCCCAGGGACCCCAGGTGTCCAGACGGTCGTAGCGCACGTTGCGCATGGCGATCTGCACCTTCACGCCGGCCTGCGCCGCATCGGCCGCGGGCGTGAAGCCGGCCTGCGCCAGCGCCGGACGCGCCGCGTCCTCCAGCTGCTGCTGCAGCGTGAGCTCGGCCTGCTGCGAGGGCAGCCGGTCGAACACGTAGCTGCCGGGCGAACGCCCGGCCGGCCAGGCGCCGTAGCCCACCACGTCGGACGACACCTGGTTCAACGAGGCACAGCCCCCCAGCAGCACGCCGGCAGCCAGGGTCACGCTCAGGCGAAGGGACAACATGACAGCTCCTGTGACAAGCGGAAACGGCAAGCGCCGTGCCCCGCGGAGACGGCGGGGCAGCGGCTCAGCGGTCCAGCTGCAGCTGCACCACGCCCTGCGCCGGCGCCTCCTCTTCCTCGTGGTCGAAGGCCTTGTCGCCTTCCGGATCGGGCACGCCCGTGGCCTTGAGGCCCATGAAGTCGTAGAGCTTCTTGTCCATCATGTGCGACGGGACGATGTTGCCCATGGCGGTGAACATGTTGTCGATGCGCCCGGGGAAGCGCTTGTCCCAGTCGCGCAGCATCTGCTTGATCTGCACCCGCTGCAGGTTCTCCTGGCTGCCGCACAGGGTGCAGGGAATGATCGGGTACTGCCGGTGCGCGGCCCAGCGCTCGATGTCGGTCTCGGCCGCGTAGGCCAGCGGGCGGATGACGATGTTCCTGCCGTCGTCGCTCACCAGCTTGGGCGGCATGCCCTTGAGGCGGCTGCCGAAGAACATGTTCATGAACAACGTCTGCAGCATGTCGTCGCGGTGGTGGCCCAGCGCGATCTTGGTGGCGCCCAGCTCGCCCGCGACGCGGTAGAGGATGCCGCGGCGCAGCCGCGAGCACAGGCTGCACATCGTCTTGCCCTCGGGGATGTGCTTCTTGACGATGCTGTAGGTGTCCTGGTTCTCGATGTGGAACGGGATGCCCAGGCTCTTGAGGTAGTCCGGCAGCACGTGCTCCGGAAAGCCCGGCTGCTTCTGGTCCAGGTTCACCGCCACCAGCTCGAACTGGATGGGCGCGCGCTGGCGCAGGTTCATCAGGATGTCCAGCAGCGTGTAGCTGTCCTTGCCGCCGGAGAGGCAGACCATCACGCGGTCGCCCTCCTCGATCATGTTGAAGTCGGCAATGGCCTGGCCGACCTGGCGGTGCAGCCGCTTGCTGAGCTTGTTGATCTCGAAGGCGGCCTTCTTCTCGGCGCGGCGGGCTTCGTCATCCAGCGCCGGGGCGCTCTCGGAAATCAGGTCGGGGGTGCTGCTCATGGCTTTCAGGACTGCTCGTCGTTCTTGACTGCGAACACTTCAACGCCCACCGCCTCGCAGTCGGGATACACGTCGGGCTTCTCGGTGGAGACGCGCGCGGCCATGACGCGCGGATGCTTGAGCATCAGCGCCAGCACGTCGTCGCACAGCGTCTCCTGCAGGTGAATGTGGCCGCGCGACACGCGCTCGGCGATGGTGCGGCGGATGAAGTCGTAGTCCACCACCTCGTGCAGCTCGTCGGCCTTGGGCGTGGACAGCGCCAGCGGGATGTAGAGCTCCACGTTGATCAGCACCCGCTGCTCGCCCTTCTTCTCGAAGTCGTGCACGCCGATGTTGATCCACACCTCGTAGTTGCGCAGGAACAGCCTGCGGCAGGACATGAGGCTGGGGTGGGAAAGCAGGCTTTGCATCTCAATCGGGTTTAGTGGGCGCGAGAAAAAGCACGTCGCGCGCCTGCCGTGCCAGGTGTTGGCCGCCGTCCACCAGCAGCGTGGTGCCGGTGATGGCCGGCGATTCGAGGACGAAGCGCACGGCGTGCGCGATGTCCCCGGCGGTGGAGGAGCGGCCCAGCGGCGTCATCGCATGGGCAGCCGTGAACTGCTGCTCGTCCATCGGGCCCGAAGGCAGCGTCACGCCCGGGGCCACGCCCGCCACGCGCAGCCGCGGCGCCAGGGCCATGGCCAGCAGCGTGGTGGCGCTCTCCAGCGCCGCCTTGGACAGGGTGTAGGACAGGTGGTCCGGATTCGGGTTCCACAGCTTCTGGTCCAGCAGGTTCACCACGCAGCCGCGCGCCTCGCGTGCGGCCAGGTGCACGTGCAGCGCCTGCGCCAGCAGCACGGGCGCGGCGGTGTTGGCCCGCCAGTGCCGCTCCATGGCCGCGTGCGTGAAGCTTTGCACCGTGTCGTGCTCGAACAGCGAGGCGTTGTTGACCACCGCGTCCAGCCGTCCCAGCGCTTGCACGACGGCAGGCACCAGGGCCCGTGTCGCGGCCTCGTCGGCGAGGTCGGCGCTGAACACCTCGGCGCGCGCGCCCAGCGCGCGGATCGCCGCCACGGTGTCGCACGCCTCGTCC
>JAEYPG010000450.1 GCA_023410975.1 Pseudomonadota bacterium | reverse complement strand
GTCGTAGCCCTGGAACACCGGCTGCCAGTAGGGCTCCTGGGTCTTGCCCAGGTCCAGGCTGGCGCCGATGGCCGGCACGTGCGAGGTGTAGACGGATGCGGTGATGCGGGCCATGTCAGTTGCCTTTTTTCTGGCCGGCCGCGCCTTGCGGCTGGCGGTGGGGCTGCGCGTCGCCGTGCTCGCCGGCAAAGCGGTTGCCTTCGGCGGAACGGCCGCCGGCGGCCATCATCTGCCGGTACTCCTCTTCCGTCATGCCGGTCATGCTGCCGGCCATCTGCTGGAAGCTGCGGCCGTCGGTGGCGCCGATCTTGGCCAGGAAGTAGATGTTGCCGCCCAGGGCGATGCAGCGGTTGAGGTCGCGGTCGAGCACGGCCTGCTTCTGCTCTTCCGTCATCGCCCACTGGTCCAGGTAGGCGCGCTCGTCGGCCTTGAACTTCTCGCGGTTCTCGGCCTTCATCAGCGACATGCAGAACTGGTTGAGCCAGTAGCCCTTGCGGGACTGGTCGGCGTCAAAGATGGTCGTGCCGGGCACGTCCTTGTAGGGTTTGTCCAGTGCCATGTGTGTCTCCTTCAGCAATGGCCGTTCGCGGTGAGCCCGTCGAGGCCCCGCCGGTCAGCCGGCAGCGAGCCCTTCGACAGAGCCTGTCCTGAGCCTGTCGAAGGGCTCAGGGCGAACGGAAGATTCACTCGGCTTCCTCGGGCCAGTACAGGCGCATCGGGTTGTCCACCAGCAGCTTGCGCTGCAGCTCGGCCGTGGGAGCGATGTGCGGGATGAAGTCCACCAGCAGGCCGTCATCGGGCATGTGGCCCTTGAGGTTCGGGTGCGGCCAGTCGGTGCCCCACAGCACGCGGTCCGGGAACTCCTCCACCACGCGGCGAGCGAAGGGCACCACGTCGCGGTAGGCGTTGCGCTCGCCGTTCAGGGCCGGAGGGCCGCTCACCGACAGGCGCTCGGGGCAGCTCACCTTGCTCCAGACGTTGCCGTGCTCGCGCATGAAGCGCAGGAACAGCTCGAACTCCGGCCCGTCGATGGGCTTCGTCACGTCCGGGCGGCCCATGTGGTCCACCACCACGGTGGTGGGCAGCGCGGTGAAGAAGTCCCAGAGCTCGGGCAGGTCCACCGCCTCGAAGTAGATCACCACGTGCCAGCCGAGCTTGGCGATGCGGCCGGCGATCTCCATCAGCTCGTCCTTGGGCGTGAAGTCGACCAGGCGCTTGACGAAGTTGAAGCGCACGCCGCGCACGCCGGCGTCGTGCAGCGCCTGCAGCTCCGCGTCGCTGACGCTGCGCTTGACGGTGGCCACGCCACGGGCCTTGCCCTCGCTGTGCAGCAGCGCGTCCACCAGCGCGCGGTTGTCGGCGCCGTGGCAGGTGGCCTGCACGACCACGTTGCGCGCGAAACCGAGGTGGTCGCGCAGCGCGAAGAGCTGGTCCTTGGACGCGTCGCAGGGCGTGTACTTGCGCTCCGGCGCGTAGGGGAACTTCTCGCCCGGGCCGAACACGTGGCAGTGCGCATCGACGCTGCCGGGCGGCACCTGGAAGGCGGGCTTGGTCGGGCCCTCGTACCAGTCGAGCCAGCCGGCGGTCTTGGTGAAGTCACCAGTGGTGGGTTTGCTCATTTCTCAGTCCTTCTTGACGTGGGCCAGGATGCGATCGGCTTCGGTGCGCCAATCGGGGCTGCGGGCGAATTCCTTGGTGCCCTTGGGGCCGAACAGGCCCTGGTCGGCCAGGTCGGCGACCCAGGCCTGGCGCTCGGCGGTGCCGGCGGCGCTCCAGGGCGTGAGCCCGGCCTCGCGCACCGTCTCGGCCACCTCGCGCACTTCCTCGCTGCGGCGGCGGCCGTGCTCGATCACGCGCTGGAAGAAGTAGGCCGCCTGCTTCTCCCAGTCGATGCCCGGAAAGGTTTCGTGCAGCGAGGCGATCACGGCATCCTCGACACCGTAGTGGCGGGCCGAGGTGAAGCTCTCGATGACCATGGCCTCCAGGCCCTTGATCATCACGCTGCGGCACATCTTGGTGGCGGAGGCCACGCCCAGCTTCTCGCTGCTGAGCTTGGCGTCGAAGCCCAGGGCGTTGACCAGCGGCTCCAGCGCGCGCGCGTCCGGGCCGCCCAGCAGCAGCGGCACGCGGATGCGGTAGGGCGGGATGGAAGTCATCACCGCGCCTTCGACGTAGCGCCCGCCCGCGGCACCGATCAGCGCCGCGGCGCGCTGCTTGGCGCCGGGCGAGGCGGAGTTGAAGTCCAGGAAGAAGGTGCCGGCCCGGATGCCCGCCACGCAGGCCTGCGCCACCGGCACGGCCTGGCTGGCGGTGACGGCGCTGACGATGAAGTCGGCGCGCGCGGCCAGGTCGGCATGCGAGGAGGCCAGCCCCACGCCATGGACGCGCGCATGCGCCGCCAGCGCCTCGGCCGTCGCGGGCGCATCCAGCTTGAGGTCGTAGGCGGAGACCGTCAGCCCCTGCTTGCGCAGGTCCTCGGCCAGGATGCGGCCCACCTCGCCGTAGCCGACGAGGCCGATGTGCCACTGCTTGGGATCGTCCATGGCGGGTGCTCTCCTAGGTTCAGTCCAGCGAGACCTTGGCGCGCTTGATGACCTCGGCGTACTTCTTCGACTCGGCCGCGATGAAGGCGTTGAACTGGTCGCGCGTGGCCGGGAACAGGTCGTAGCCGAAGGTGGCGTAGCGCTGCTTGATCTCCGGGTCGGCCAGGGCCTCC
>JAEYPG010000399.1 GCA_023410975.1 Pseudomonadota bacterium | reverse complement strand
ACGTGGTGCGGCCCGACTTCCAGCGCCCCAGCGCGCCGGCCCAGCCCGCCGCGCCCATCGCAGCCACCCGCGGGGACACCCAGGCCGACGATGGGGAGTGGTCCTCGTTCTGAGGCGGCACCCCGTCCGGCAAGGCCGGCCCTCCCCCACCCGGCCCCGTGTGCGCAAGCGCACGGGGTTTTTTCCTGGGCCGGGACGGGCCGCGGGCCCAGTCAGGCCTGAACGCCGGACGGCACTGGAGGAAGTGCGGGCCTTTGCTTTTCATGTCCGTGCGCCCATTCACGCCCCGGATTGGCCCATCCCGCGGCGCTGAAGCGCCTCCGGCGCTCCGGACAGGTGCTGTCTCGCACCAAAAAAGCATTTGCTTATCACAAGTCAAATATATAAGACAACCCCAAAAGTTAAGGATCATGTAAATATTCGTACATAGATTGATGCGCTGCAGCAACGCACGGCCTGCGCCGAGGCCACGGGCTTCCTCCCGTCGGCCGCACGGCCAGCAGCCTGGAGACGGACTCGGCGGCGCCGGCCGTGCCTTGCCCACCCCACAGCTTCAACCAATCGGGTACATCCCATGAAACTCGCAAACTTCCGCATCGGGCAGCGTCTGGCAGCCGCGTTCGGTCTGGTCATGCTGATGGCGCTGGCCTCCGCCGGGCTGGGCATCTACCAGCTCTCGCATATCCAGGCCAACCTCGACAAGATGGCCGAGGACAGCAACGTCAAGATCGCGCTGAGCCACCAGATGAACAACGCGATCCACGAGGTGCTGCGTTCCATGCGCAACCTCATGCTGCTGCGGGACCAGGCGGCGATCGACCAGGAAGGCCAGAAGATCGCGCAGTTCCGCGCCGAGTACGACAAGGCGCGCGCGGCGCTGGGCCAGCTCCCTGCCGACGAGGTGTTCACGGCGCACCTGGCGCGCATCGACGAGGCCCGCGGCGGCACCCGCGCGGTCAACAACAAGGTGGTCCAGCTCGGCCTGGCCGGCCAGCGCGAGGAAGCCGTGGACCTGCTCGTGAAGGAGTCGCAGCCGCTGACGCAGCGCTGGCAGGACCTGCTCGCGGAAAGCATCCGCGCCCAGGAGGCGGCCAACGAGCTGAGCAATGCCCAGGCGCGCGAGGCCTACGCTTCCGCGCGCAACCTGCTCATGGGCAGCACCGCGCTGATGCTGGTGGTGTCGGCGGTGCTGGCATGGCGCATCACGCGCTCCATCACCGTGCCGCTGCGCAACGCCTGCGAGGTGGCGCTGCGCGTGGCCGAGGGCGACCTGACCACGGGCGTGCGGCCCGAGGGCCATGACGAGGCCGCGCAGCTGCTGGGCGCGCTGGCCACCATGGAAGAGAAGCTCACCCACACGGTGGCGCACGTGCGCCGCAACGCCGAGGGCGTGGCCACCGCCAGCGCGCAGATCGCGCAGGGCAACCACGACCTGAGCCAGCGCACCGAGGAGCAGGCCTCCTCGCTGCAGCAGACCGCCGCCTCGATGGAGCAGCTCGGCGGCGCCGTGCGCCACAACACCGACACCGCGCTGCAGGCCAACCAGCTCGCGCAGGGCGCCTCGGACGTGGCCTCCCGCGGGGGCGAGGTGGTGGCCCAGGTCGTCACGACCATGAAGGGCATCGAGGAAAGCTCGCGCAGGATCGCCGACATCATCAACGTCATCGACGGCATTGCCTTCCAGACCAACATCCTGGCGCTGAACGCCGCGGTGGAAGCCGCGCGGGCCGGCGAGGCCGGCCGCGGCTTCGCGGTGGTGGCCAGCGAGGTGCGCAGCCTGGCGCAGCGCAGCGCCGGCGCGGCCAAGGAGATCAAGGACCTGATCACCGACAGCGTGGAGCGCGTGGGCCAGGGCTCGCTGCTGGCCGACCAGGCCGGCGAGACCATGCACGAGGTGGTCTCGGCCATCAAGCGCGTGACGGACCTGATGGGCGAGATCAGCGCCGCCAGCAGCGAGCAGAGCAAGGGCGTGGCGGAGATGGGCCAGGCCGTGGGCCAGATGGACCAGGTCACGCAGCAGAACGCCGCGCTGGTGGAGCAGAGCGCCGCGGCGGCCGACAGCCTCAAGAGCCAGGCGCAGCGCCTGGTGGACGCGGTGGCGGTGTTCCGCCTGACGCACGAGCCGCTGGTGCACGCGGTGGCGTGAAGCACAGGCAAGGAAAAGGCTTCGACGACCTACAGCCCCGTTCGGACTGAGCTTGTCGAAGCCCTTGCAGCGATATCCGAGCGCCTGCCCTTCGACAGGGCCTGTCCTGAGCTTGGCTAAGGGCCCAGGGCGAACGGGTATCGGCTCGCGGCGCCGCTATCGAAACGCTGCGAGCCCTCTCTTCTTCAGCGCGGCACCACGAACGTCGTCTTTTCCCGCACCACCTGCTCGGAGCCGTCGGGCAGGCGCCGCGCGACTTCCACCGTCACCGGGCTGGAACGCCCCTGCAGCGACTGCGCCGCCTCGGCCGGCAGCTGCAGCCGCAGCGGCAGCGAGCCGATCTGCGCCGCCGGCACCTCCAGCACGGACTCGCCCACCAGCGCCAGCCCCGGCAGGCCGCTGACGCTGATGCGGAAGCGCGCGGCACTTTCCGCACCGTTCATGAGCTGCAGCCGGTACACGTTCTCGATGCCGCCGTCCTCGACCATGCGCGCCAGCGTGTTGCGGTCCTTGATCAGGTCCACGTGGAAGGGGTTGCGCAGCGCCAGCGTCGTGACGAAGGCGATGCCCACCGCCGCCAGCAGCGCGCCGTAGATCAGCACCCGCGGCCGCAGCACGCGCTTGACCATCTGCGCGCGCGTCAGGCCTTCGGTCACGCCGCGCTCGGTGGAGTAGCGGATCAGGCCCTGGGCGTAGCCCATCTTGTCCATGACGCCGTTGCACACGTCGATGCAGGCGGCGCAGCCGATGCACTCGGCCTGCAGCCCGTTGCGGATGTCGATGCCGGTGGGGCAGACCTGCACGCACAGCCCGCAGTCGATGCACGAGCCCAGGCCCAGCTGCGCCGGATCGGCCTTCTTCGAGCGCGAGCCGCGCGGGTCGCCGCGCTTGGCGTCGTAGGTGATGATCATCGAGTCGCGGTCGATGAGCGCGCTCTGGAAGCGGGCGTAGGGGCACATGTAGCTGCACACCTGCTCGCGCATGAAGCCGGCGTTGCCCCAGGTGGCGAAGCCGTAGAACAGCACCCAGAACGCCTCCCAGCCCGTGAGGCTGAAGGTTGCCAGCTCAACCGAGAGCGTGCGGATCGGCGTGAAGTAGCCCACGAAGGTGAAGCCCGTGACCAGCGCGATCGCGACCCACGCCGCGTGCTTGCCGCCCTTGCGCAGGACCTTGCTGGCGCTCCACGGCGCCTTGTCCAGCTTCATGCGCGCGATGCGGTCGCCCTCGGTCTTGCGCTCCACCCACATGAAGATCGAGGTGTAGACCGACTGCGGGCAGGCGTAGCCGCACCACAGCCGCCCGGCCACGGCGGTGAAGAAGAACAGGCCCAGCGCCGAGATCACCAGCAGCGCGGTGAGGTAGATCAGGTCCTGCGGGTACAGCACCAGCCCGAACAGGAAGAAGCGGCGCTGCTCCAGGTCGAACAGCAGCGCCTGGCGGCCGTTCCACTGCAGCCACGGCGCGCCGTAGAAGAACAGCTGCGTCAGCCACACCATCACCCAGCGCCAGCGCGCGAACCAGCCGTCCACGGCCTTGGGGTAGATCTTGGCCTGCTTCTGGAACAGCGAGGCGGGCTGAATGGGGATGACGGTGTGACTCTTGCTCACGGAAGGACCTTCAGAGATGCGCGCGCAATGTATCTTTGGATCAATGCCGCAGGGCAACGCCCGGCGTTGCGGCAGGCGGAATGCGTGACCGGTTGCCGGTCACGCCCACGCCTGAAGGCGTAGTACCAAGGAACTAGTCCTGGAACGCCGCTGGCGCTGCCTGGCGCGGGCGCGGCAGCGCGAGGGGCCGCGGCGCGCCGGGCAGCACATCGGCCAGCGTGTGGCCGTCCAGGTGGTGCATGAAGCTCTGCAGCGCGCCGGCGATCACGCCGGAAAGCGCGCAGCAGCCATCGAGACGGCAGCCCGAAGGCGCCGCCCCCTGCCCGGCGCAGGTGCCAGCCGCACCCTCCGCCGGGGTGACCAGGCATTCGACCAGCGCGAAATCGGGCTCCATGGAGCGCACCACGGCGCCCAGGTGGATGTCCTGCGGCGCGCGGGCCAGCCGCATGCCGCCGCCCTTGCCGCGCACGGTCTCCAGCCAGCCGCCCAGCGCCAGGCGGTGCGTGACCTTCATCAGGTGCGCCTCGGAGATGGCGTAGGCGCGCGCCACCTCGGCGATGGTGCACAGCCGCTGCGGGTGCTGCGCCACGTGCATGAGCAGCCGCAGCGCGTAGTCGGTCATGGCGGTGAGTCGCATGTCAGCCTGCCTTTCCATCCAGGCGCGGCCGGCTCAGCGCCGGCCAGTAGCGCAGGGCGTAGAGCCCGAAGCCGGCGGCCCACAACAGCGCGGAGCAGCCCAGCGCGTGCACGTAGCTCGCGGGCCACAGCAGCGGCAGGCCCACGCGCAGCACGCCCGCGGCCAGCACCAGCGCGTAGCAGGCGACATCGAAGCGGTCGGCGCGCAGCGGGCGGCCGGTGTGGCCGCGCGCGGTGCGGGTCATCATGCCGATGGTCAGGCCGCCGATGGCACCCACCGTCAGCGCGTGGGTGGCGAAGGTGCTGGGAATCCACTCCAGCGCCGCGGCGGCGCGCAGCAGCAGGTGCAGCGGGATCCACAGGTAGGCCGCGTGCAGCACCCACACCAGCGGCGCCCGGCGCGTGCGCCAGGGCTGCCACAGCGCCAGCCGCGCGCCGTGCAGCAG
>JAEYPG010000381.1 GCA_023410975.1 Pseudomonadota bacterium | reverse complement strand
AGGGCTGGGGCCGGATCATCAACATCTCCTCGGTCAACGGCGAGAAGGGCCAGTTCGGCCAGACCAACTACTCCGCGGCCAAGGCCGGCATGCACGGCTTCACGATGGCGCTGGCGCAGGAAGTGGCCACCAAGGGCGTGACGGTGAACACCGTGAGCCCGGGCTACATCGCCACGGACATGGTCAAGGCCATCCGCCAGGACATGCTGGACAAGATCATCGCCACCATTCCCATCAAGCGCCTGGGCACACCGGAGGAGATCGCCTCCATCGTCGCCTGGCTGGCCGGCGATGAGTCGGGCTTCACCACCGGCGCCGATTTCAGCTGCAACGGCGGCCTGCACATGGGCTGACCTGCCATGGACCGACACCGGCGTCATGCCGGTCCGTGACGGCCGGCAACTCGTCGACTTGGTGACGGAGCGCGACATCCACCCTGCGTGCCATGGCGCACGGCGGCGCTGCAGACGGCGCCACGCCGTGTGAGGTGATGAGCACCGAGCTGTTGTGGTGCTGCGAGGACCAAGCCGTCGAAAAATTGCTCGACCAGAGGCCATGAACCTCGTGGTCGCCGATGCCGGCCTGGACGGCCGCGTGCACCAGCAGCAACCAGCGCTGGCAGGGCAGCGTTTGTGTTCCTTGGCAACCTCCGGTTGCCCGGCCGCGCATCGCCGGTTTCGGTACGCAGCCAAGGTTGCGACACGTCATGCACCTCGTGGCTCATGCGCGCCAGCAATGGCGCCTTTGCTCCGGCAGCGACTTCACCTGCGGTAGGCGCCGACGTCGCGGCATTGACTACCCGGCGCAAGCTCAACCGGTGCTCCCTTTCGTACAGGACCGTGCCTAGCGCTTCACCGTTGGTGCAACCGGCGGCGTTGCACTTTGGCTTCCCGTTCTCGCTCTCGAGCCAAGACTTCGCACATGAGGCCCAGCGTGCCCTTCAAGGTGGCGAGCTCGGCCTCTGCGCGTGCGGTGCTGCAGCCGTCCCGGGCGAGTTCAGCAACCAGGGACGTCTGATGCGCCACCCGTGCCTCACCCTCAGCGACGTGGCGTCGGGCCATCTCCAGCAGCGTTTCGCGCGAGTTCATTCGTGCCTCCAGTGTTCGGCGGTCCGGTCGCTGCACGCTCCATGCCAGCGCGGCCACAGGGAAAGCCATTGAAGGGGTCGTGTCCCAGCGCGTGGTGTAGGTCCACAGCCCGGACAGGCTGCTGACGCGCGCTCTACTCAGCGTGCCACTGCAGGCAGCCGAGTCGGCGCAGTATCACTGAGGGCCTGCAGGCCCTCAAGCTGCATGTAACGCCGGTTCAGGCTCCACTCGTCGTTTTGCTCCAGCAGCATCGCGCCCACCAGGCGCGTCACCGAGGCATCGTTGGGGAAGATGCCCACGACGTTGGTGCGGCGCTTGATCTCGGCATTCAGACGCTCCAGGGGGTTCGTGGAGTAGATCTGCGGCCAGTGCGCCCGGGGGAAGGTCATGAAGGCCAGCACATCGTGCTCGGCCTCGTCCATGAGCGTGCCGAGCTTGGGCAGCTTGCCGCGCAGTTGGTCGGCCACCGAGCGCCACTGCTGTTGCGCGGCATCGGCCGACTCCTGCACGAACACCGTGCCGATGGCCGCCGACACCATGCGTCGCTGGGTCTTGCCCGCGTGCGCCAACGCACTGCGCATGAAGTGAACTCGACACCGTTGCCACGTGGCATTGAGCACCTTGGCCACGGCGGCCTTGATGCCCTCATGGCTGTCGCTGATGACGAGCTTGACCCCGCGCAGGCCCCGGCGGTTGAGGCTGCGCAGGAACTCCGTCCAAAAGGGCTCGGCCTCGCTGGCGCCGACCTTCATGCCCAGCACCTCGCGCTGGCCCTCGGTGTTCACGCCGACAGCCACTATCACGGCCACGCTCACGATGCGCCCGGCCTGCCGGGTCTTGACGTAGGTGGCATCGACCCAGAGGTACGGCCACTCGCCTTCGATGGCGCGCCCCAGGAACGCGCCCACGCGCTCGTCGAGCTCGGCGCACAGCCGGCTCACCTGGCTCTTCGAGACGCCGCTCATGCCCAGCGCCTTGACCAACTCGTCCACCGAGCGCGTGGAGATGCCCTGCACGTAAGCCTCCTGGATCACGGCGGCCAGGGCCTTCTCCGCGGTGCGCCGCGGCTCCAGGAACTCCGGGAAGTAGCTGCCCTGGCGCAGCTTGGGGATGCGCAGCTCCACCGTGCCGGCGCGGGTCTCCCAGGTGCGGTCGCGGTAGCCGTTGCGGCTGTTGAGCCGCTCGCCGGGCTTCTTCTCGTCGTAGCCCACCCCGCAGCGAGCCTCCACGTCGAGCTCCATGAGGCGCTGGGCCATGAACTGCACCATCTGGCGCAGCACGTCGATGTCGGCTCCCTTCTCGGCCAGTTCGGTCAATGCCATAGTGGCGTTGGTCATCGTGATTCCTTCAGGATCTTCAGGTTGTTGGGTCGCGCCTCAACCTTATCCGGGCTCACGATGGCCACCCCGCCTGGGACGACCGCCGCCGCGCGGCAAGTCGCTTCGGGCTTCGCCCTGCGCGCCTTGCCGCGCCTCAAAGACTTACACCACTCCCTGGGACATCACCCATTGAAGGCCCTGCTCCAGGCTTGCCCTGGCCCGGTTGTCGTCCCGCAGGCGAGAAACAGGTCCTGGAGCCTGCGCAGAGTCGTGGGCAAATTCAACCGCGTGCGCCCCGAGGCTGCCTCACGCAGACCTTCTGCGACCGGACGGCCGCTCAAGGTCCGCAGGACGGTCGTCAACGGCGCCGGTGAAGTGCTGGAGGAGCCGCCTTCCGGGCAGGATGCTCGAATCGTGAGCAGATCGCAAAAAAGCTTCGAGCATCAACCACTTGAGGATGCCTGCGATGGTTTGCGAGCAGCCTTGTGCACGGCCTGCCGCAGACAACGTCATCGAGGCAACCATGCTCGCCGGCAGCGCATGGAACTGCCCGTGTCCGGTAGCGCCGCTGCCTCGGTTCGGGTTCGCCAAGGATGGCGACGGCGAGGGCTCGATCGTACGGCTACGGCTTCCACGCCGCCCATCTGGCAGCCGCTTCAGCCAGTTGTCCCTCATGGCCGCCATCGCAGTTGACCGCTGGATCGGCCAGGTGCTGCTCCAGCGACCAGCCGCAGAGCCTGCAACTCCTCCGCCAGAAGAGGGCCGCCTCGGCTACAGCCAGCAAGGCAGCGACATCAGCGCCACCGCCCCTGCTCGGGGGCTGTTGCCGCCTGCTATGCCGCGTCGAGCATCAGCTTCACAGGGCTGCCGGCCATGTTTGGTTCCTTCTTTGCTGCACCAGGGCTCAGGCTCGCCACCTGCGCGCTGGCCTTGGCCGGATACCAGCAAGCTCAATGCGCAGCGCCTCCCGGTCGAATTCCGGTGCCATCAGGTCAGGCAGCCATTCCAGGCGCCCGTAAAAGGACAGCGCGGCGGCATAGACGCCGATGCTCACGGTCGGCTCGCCCCGCTCCATACTCATGATGGTGGGCACCGAGACGTTGATCTCGGCCGCCAGTGCACGCAGCGACAGCCCTCGCCGCTCGCGTGCCAAGCGCAGATTCGCGCCCATTTCCAGCAGGTTCTTGGCGATCGAGATGGACAGGTCACTGGTGAGCTTCAGGGCGCGTGGCATACGTTTTTATTTTCTCTTGAGCCGCGAAATTGTTCAAATAAATTTGAACCACTTGGATCTTGTACCCACTTGCCGGTTGGATCAGCGGCGTCCCGAGGTCCTCGCCCCCCAAGGGCCAGCCAGGAACGCGCGCCCGGGGCCGGCGCGTAGCCAGCGCCAGCCCGCCTGCCCTGTTTCAAGCCCAGGGAGCCTCGCTGCGTGTTCAATCCCGGCGGACAACCAGGCAGGCAGCCCCGTTCCACCAGTAAATCGCCAAGCCGCTTGTGGTTACACGACGCTGACAGGGCAAAGCGGCGGCAACCAGCGCTGCGGCTGGGCCCGCACATGGT
>JAEYPG010000374.1 GCA_023410975.1 Pseudomonadota bacterium | reverse complement strand
AGCGAGCTGGCCAAGAAGGCCCGCGATGGCAAGCTGGGCCCGGCCGACATGACCGGCGGCTGCTTCAGCATCTCGTCGCTGGGCGGCATCGGCGGGCGCTACTTCACGCCCATCATCAATGCGCCGGAAGTCGCGATCCTGGGCGTGTGCAAGAGCACGATGGAGCCCAAGTGGGACGGCAAGCAGTTCGTGCCGCGCCTGACGCTGCCGCTGTCGCTGTCGTGGGACCACCGCGCGGTGGACGGCGCCGCCGCGGCCCGCTTCAACGCCTACCTGTGTCAGATCCTGGCGGACTTCCGCCGCGTGATGCTGTAAGGGGACCACCAAGATGGCACTCATCGAAGTCAAGGTTCCCGACATCGGCGACTTCAAGGAAGTCGCGGTCATCGAACTGCTGGTCAAGCCCGGCGACACGGTGAAGGAGGAGCAGAGCCTCATCACCGTGGAGTCGGACAAGGCCTCCATGGAGATCCCGTCCTCGCACGCCGGCACCGTCAAGGAGCTCAAGGTCAACCTCGGCGACAAGGTCAGCGAGGGCTCGCTGGTCCTGGTGCTGGAAGCTGAAGGCGCGGCGGCCGCCGCGCCGGCGCAGCCCACGGCGCCCGAGTCCGACTCCAAGGCACCGCAGCAGGCCACCCCGGTGGCGGCGCCCGTGGCGCCGGCGCCCAATGCCGCGAGCTTCTCCGGCAGCGCCGACATCGAGTGCGACATGCTCGTGCTCGGCGCCGGCCCGGGCGGCTACTCCGCCGCCTTCCGCGCCGCCGATCTCGGCATGAAGGTGGTGCTGGTGGAGCGCTACGCGACGCTGGGCGGCGTGTGCCTGAACGTCGGGTGCATCCCGTCGAAGGCACTGCTGCACGTGGCCGCGGTGATGGACGAGGTGAAGCACTTCGCCGACCTCGGCGTCACGTTCGCCGCGCCCACGGTGGACCTGGAAAAGCTGCTGGCGCACAAGAACAAGGTCGTCTCCAAGCTCACCGGCGGCCTGGCGGCCATGGCCAAGATGCGCAAGGTCACGGTCGTGCGCGGCTACGGCAACTTCGTGGACCCGCACCACGTCAAGGTGCTGGAGACCTCGGGCGAGGGCACCGAGCGCACCGGCGGCGAGAAGGTGATCCGCTTCAAGAACTGCATCATCGCGGCGGGCTCGCAGGCGGTGCGGCTGCCGTTCCTGCCCGACGATCCGCGCATCGTGGACAGCACCGGCGCGCTGCAGCTGCGCCAGGCGCCCAAGAAGATGCTGATCATCGGCGGCGGCATCATCGGCCTGGAAATGGGCACCGTGTACTCCACGCTGGGCGCGCGCCTGGACGTGGTCGAGATGCTCGACGGCCTGATGCAGGGCGCCGACCGCGACCTGGTGAAGGTGTGGCAGAAGATGAACGCCCCGCGCTTCGACAACATCATGTTGAAGACGAAGACGGTGGGCGCCGAGGCCACGCCCGAAGGCATCAAGGTGCAGTTCGAGGGCCTGGACGGCACCAAGAGCGAAGGCGTCTACGACCTGGTGCTGCAGGCCGTGGGCCGCTCGCCCAACGGCAAGAAGATCGGCGCCGAGAACGCCGGCGTGGTCGTCAGCGACCGCGGCTTCATCCCGGTGGACGTGCAGATGCGTACCAACGTGCCGCACATCTTCGCCATCGGCGACATCGTGGGCCAGCCCATGCTGGCGCACAAGGCGGTGCACGAGGCGCACGTGGCGGCCGAGGTGGCCTCCGGGGACGAGCATGCGCGCTTCGACGCGCGGGTGATCCCCAGCGTGGCCTACACCGACCCCGAGGTGGCCTGGGTGGGCCTGACCGAGGACGAGGCCAAGCAGCGCGGCATCAAGGTGAAGAAGGGCCTGTTCCCGTGGACGGCTTCCGGCCGCGCCATCGCCAACGGCCGCGACGAGGGTTTTACGAAGCTCCTCTTCGACGCCGAGACGCATCGCATCCTGGGCGGCGGCATCGTGGGCACCCACGCCGGCGACATGATCGGCGAGATCGCCCTGGCGATCGAAATGGGCGCCGACGAGGTGGACATCGGCAAGACCATCCACCCGCATCCCACGCTGGGCGAGAGCATCGGCATGGCCGCGGAAGTGGCCCACGGCTCCTGCACCGACCTGCCGCCGCAGAAGCGCTGAGCATTGCGGGCCGCGCCCCTCGGGGTGCGGCCCCCGCCGCTACCATGAAAAACGCGCCGCAATTGCGGCGCGTTTTGCAGTAAGGCAGTCAATCAGTGCCGGGCGGGGCGGTCCGGCGCCCGTCCGCTATTCAATATCAGCGGTGTGCAGCCCGAAGTGGCCGCGCTTGCGGTCCTCGAAGTAGCGGCGCAGCGTCTCGCGCACGGTGCGGAAGGCGATCTGGTCCCAGGGCACCTCGGCCTCGGTGAACAGCTTGGCCTCGATGGTCTCCGGGCCGGGGTCGAAGCGGGTGTCCTGCAGCTTGGCCAGGTAGTAGAGGTGGACCTGCCCGACCTGGCGCACGTTCATGACGCTGAAAAGCTGGCCCATCTCGATGTGGGCGCCGGCTTCTTCCGTGGTCTCGCGCAGGGCGCCTTGCGAGGTGGTCTCGCCCAGCTCCATGAAGCCCGCCGGCAGCGTCCAGAAACCGCGGCGCGGCTCGATGTTGCGCAGGCACAGCAGCACCTGGTCGTTCCACGTCGGCAGCGTTCCGACGACGTTGAGCGGGTTCTCGTAGTGGATGCGGCTGCAAGCCGGACAGACCGCGCGCTCCCGGTTGTCATCAGGTGGAATGCGGTATTGCACGTGGCTGCCACATGCGGGGCAGTGCTGGATCCTGCTGCGCTCGGACAAAAGCATGGGCCGAGTTTAGCGCGCGCCCTTGGACGCCCCCGGCGGCGTGCAGGGTTCACGCCATGTTCAAAAGCGCTGTGAGGCAGGTATGCTGCACTGCGTCAATCCCGCAGTTCCGCAGTCATCCCAGAAATGCAGCTGTACAACTACTTTCGCTCCTCGGCGTCCTACCGCGTCCGCATCGCATTGGCCCTGAAGGGTCTGGCCTACGAATACAAGCCGGTGCACCTGCAGAAGAAGGAGCAGTTCACGGAGTCGTATGCGGCCGTGTCGGCCTCGCGCCTGGTGCCGCTGCTGCGCGACGGCGACGCGTCGCTGACGCAGTCGATGGCCATCATCGAGTACCTGGACGAGACCCATCCGCAGCCGCCGCTGCTGCCTTCTGACCCGCTGGGCCGCGCCCGCGTGCGTGCGCTGGCGCAGGACATCGCCTGCGAGATCCACCCGCTCAACAACCTGCGCGTGCTGCGCTACCTGGCGCACGACCTCAAGGTCGGCGAGGACGACAAGAACCGCTGGTACCGCCACTGGGTCGAGACCGGCCTGGAGGTGGTGGAGCGCCAGTTGGCGGATCACCCGTCCACCGGCCGCTTCTGCCATGGCGACACGCCCGGCCTGGCCGATTGCGTGCTGGTGCCGCAGATCTTCAATGCCCAGCGCTTCAACTGCCGGCTGGAGCACGTGCCCACCGTGATGCGCGTGTACGAGGCCTGCATGCAACTCGACGCCTTCGCCAAGACGCAGCCCTCCGCCTGTCCCGATGCCGAGTGAGGCCCTGCAGGGCGTGCTGAGGCCCGATTGGCCGGCGCCGGCCGGCGTGGGTGCGCTCATGAGCACGCGCGAGGGCGGCGTCAGCGCCGCGCCCTGGGACAGCGCCAACCTGGGCGACGCCGTGGGCGACAGCCCGCAAGCCGTGGACACCAACCGCACCCGCTTCGCCACCGCCGCCGAGAACGGCACGCCGGTGTGGCTGCG
>JAEYPG010000337.1 GCA_023410975.1 Pseudomonadota bacterium | reverse complement strand
GCCATCTTTGCCCCCTTGCCCATGAGCGCGGCCACCTTGGCGCCCGCTGCAGCGGGGTTGACGAACATCAGGCCGATGTCCGCGACCTCACCCAACATGCGCCCGATGGCCGCTCCCTGCCCGCCGTCGATGCGCTGCGTGATGGTGGGCAGGGCCTGGGCGGCGATCGCGTCACGCTGCTGCCGCAACTCCACCAGAGCCTGCTCGCTGTCGGACAAGTCGGCCACCGTCAGCGATGACATCTTCTCCTGTGCCGCTGCCAGTTCGACCTGGTGGGACTCCAGCGCCTGCTGCAGCTGCGTGAGCTTCCCCATGTCCAGGAAGTCCTCCACCGCCACGGCCTGTGGAGCAGGCAGCCGCAGGTTGAGCTCGCTCACCTGCGCGTCGGGCAGGCTCAGGTCGCCATAGTCGGCCGACAGGCCACTGAGGACCTTGGCGGTATCCACGACGGCCACCCGGAGCGCCTCCGCGCCTTGCTGTTCGAACGACTGCCAGCCGGCCTCACCGGTCAGCTGCCCCATGCGGCTGTCGAGTTCGCGCGCGAGCTTCTGCCGCTCCTGACGGATACCGCTGGCGCATGACTGGCTCACGCGATCGCAGTCGGCCTGCTGCTCATCGTGCAGCTTGGCCTTGAGCTCGGTCAGGGTCTGCTTGCGCTGCATCAGCTCGAGGTGCAGGGCACGCGATGCCTCCTCGGACAAGGCTTCGCAGCTGCGCTGGCTTTGTGCGTTCTGACCCAGCGCGTTTTGCAATATTGGTTTCAGTTCCGACCTGAAGCGGCGCAGGCGGATCTCGTCGATCTCCTGCTGGGCGCATTGGACGAAGCTGAGCACTTCCTCGCGTCCCAGCCCGCCACGATGGCACGCCGTCAACTGAGCGCGAAGGCCCGTTCCCGCCTCGATCTCTGACGCCCACTGTTGCAGCGACGGAGCCTTCTCGCCCCTTGCAATCGCAGCCTCGACGACGTCCCACTGGGTGATCAGTACCTTGACCCGCTTGCCGGCCTCATGAACCAGCTTCAGCGTCTCCAGGTCCGTGCGGGATGGACCACACGGACCGATCAGGTACAGCAATGCGTCGGCCTGCCGGATCTGGGCCAGCGTGTACTCGCGGTGCGTAGCCGAGACCGTTCCCAGTCCCGGCAAGTCGATGATGGAAACGCCTTGCAGCCAGGGCTGTGGCAGCTTGAGCACCGCGCAGGCCGCTCCGTCCGGTGCATGGGTCGTGACATGCGCGAACTCGGACTCGTCCAGGGGCAGCGTGCTGCCGTCGCGACCCAGCAACTGCATCTCGCGCGTGGGGCCGTGCTCGATGAAGGTGGGAAGCGCCGTGGTCTCCTCCAGGGCGGTTGGCAGGATGTTCTCCTGCAGCAGCATGTTGAGCAGGCTGCTCTTGCCCACCGAGAAGGAGCCGACAAGGATCAGCTGCAGCGCCTTGCCGCTCTGCAGCGTGGCGACAGCCAGCGCCTGGACCGGCTCATGCCAGTCCACGGGCAGTTGCTGCAGGACCTGGGCGACATGGGAATCTGCGTGCGACATGGCGGTCTCTCTCAGGCTTGGAGGGCGTCTTGAGTGCGGGCCAGCAGTTCCGCCAGGGCCTGCTGGGCCTGGGTGAGGTTCATCTTGCGCCTGTCAATGTCGGCTGCACTCTGCTGCATCAGGGCCTGGATCTCTTCACGCTTGGCCAGCTTGGCATTCATCGGCTCCAGGTACTGCTCCTGCACGCAGGCCTGCAAGGCCTGCAGCTGATCCATGAAGACTTGGTGGATGCCATCGGCCACATGGTCCTGCAAGTAGCGAATGCGCTGGTCGAGCTGACCGGCTGTGTTCTTGATCAGGCGCTGGGTTGTCTCGTGGACCATGTCGCTCTGAGCGGCCTTGGCCTGCTGTTCGTACAGGGCCTTCTTTCTCTCGAAGTCCGCGACCTCCCGCTCGTACTTCTTCTGCGCCTTTTCCAGGGTCATGCGCAGGCCCGTCTTGCGCTCCTCTTCAGCCATGATCTGAGCCATGCGCGCTTCCTTGTCCTCCAAGGCCTTCAACTGCTGCGCGCGCTCCTCCTGCCAAGCCTTGACGTTGGAGTCGTCCGTATAGGGCACCCGGCCGTACTGATCGTCGCTGTAGGTACCACCCTTCTTAACCACTTCCCTGCGGTAACTGGTTGTCGGCGAGGGCTGTGAGCCAAGCTGCTCGATCATGCGCTCCGCACGGGCGACGGCCTGGCGTGCCATGTCGATCTGGGCCTTGTTCGAAACGTACTTCGACATGTCGGACTCGATGCTTGCGAGCTCGTCGTTGCGGGCCGCGATTTCCTGCTCCAAGTCCATGACTTGCTTGTGGTGCTGCTCGAGTTCCGAGAAGTCCAGCTTGAAACCGATGTCCAGGGACGGGATGTCAATGTCGAGCTTGGAAAGCTCGCCCTTGAGCTGGCCGGCATGCTTTTCCATCTGCTTGGCATAGTCGGCTCGCAGGGCCTCCAGCGCCTCGGCCAGCATCTTTGTCTGCTTGGTCCACGAGGTTCCGACCTGCGCGGAGGTCCGTTGGAACTGGACATGCAAGTCTTCAGGCAACCCGATGGTCTTGCACCGGCTCTGGATCATGCGGCGCACATAACTCTCGTTTACCTGCTGCTCGATCTCGGCCTTGAGCTCCGCCAGCGGCTGGACGAGATCCCGCTGGGTCTTCTCCACCATGGCGCGTGCGACCCGCTCATGCTCCTCCTTGGAGTCGCGGTACACGCCATCGGACTCCAGCTTCAGGGCATGGATGTCCTGGTTGAGCATCTCGATGTCACGCGCCCGCTCGGCAAGGGTCTTGTCGGATGCGAGCTGCTGCAGTTCGTCCGCCAAGCTGGCCGAGAGCTGCTGCTGGATATGCGAGAGCTGCTGCAGCGGCTTGCTGTAGATCTGCTCCAACGCCTCGCCGCTGGAAAACATCTCGGAGATGCGCGCAGCCAGCACGTCGATGCCGGACTGGCTCTTCTTGACCGGGTCGCCGCTCATGGCCCACCGGGCGCTGACCGGGATCAGGTGCTCGGCATTGGTCAGCAGTTCGGCTTCCTCGTCGCTGCCCAGGTACTTCCTGAAGTTCTGCTTGACAACCTCCAGCTTCTCCCAGGTACGCATCTCGACCGGCTTGCGCTTCTCAGGCGCGTCCGTCGGCTCGAGCACCAGGTCCCACCAGCCGATCACGGTCACGAACTTGCGGAAGCTCGTGCGGATCGTTTCCGACAGGAATTCCCACTCGGTAGCCGATCCACCGAGCATCGTGGCGTTCTGCACCCACAGCGCGATGTGCGCTTCGGCAATCGCCTTGCGAGTGATGTGCTCGTGGTGTGCCATCACCGCCTGCATGCCGGGCGTGTCGACCAGTACCAGCCCCTTGGCCAGCAAGGGATGGTCCATGAAGGCTTCGATGTAGTCGATGGTCTTGCGAACATCGGCGTGGCTCTCGTCGAGCTCGGTGCCCCAGCGCTCCAGCGCGGCATCGTCCTTCCATGCCACTTCCTGGACGGGACGGCCATCCTGGAAGTGAATCCGGATGAAGCGGTCCGAGCGCCCAGCAGGCAGGCTGCGGACGAACGTGTTGATGGCCGTGGTGGCCTGCAGCGCGGTAGGCAGCAGCTCGATGTCCAGCAGCGCGTTGATGAGACTGGATTTGCCACGCGAGAACTCGCCCAGCACCACCAGTCGCACCGCATCGGACTCCAGCGCGCTTTGCAGCTCCGCAAACCGCGCCTGCGAGGTCTTCAGCTCCGCACTGCCGAACGCATCGAACAGTTCCTTGGTCTCGCGCAGGCAGCTCTTGGCAACCTGGATCTTTCGCTGCCTCGCCTCCAGGCTGCTGTCGATGATGTTTGACATGGTCTTTCTGTGTGGTCTTGTGGTTTCAATACTGGCCGTGAGTGCACGAGCCCCGCGCGCCATCCCTCGAATCGAAACAGTTCCCGCTTGCGCTGCTCATGGGGCGCCGCCTTCTCTGCCTGCTGCACGCGGCAGCGGGCCCGGCACGCTCGGCAGCTCGTTGCCATCCCAGTTGTCCATCGGTTCGCCGTTCATGGCCCGCCGTTGCGCCCTCACCCTCCTGCCCATCCAGGCAGCTTACGTTCACGTTGCGACAGGTGATGTCGCGAGTGGCCGCCGTGGAGCGGTTTGCACGATAGATCGAGCGACTTTCGACAAGCGCCAAGCACGTCTACTACCGGTTGCAGCAGGCCGGCCAGGGATGACGGGCCTGCTGCTGGGAACTCGGCTGCTCTTCCGGAGGTTGCACCGTGGGCCGCAAGCCCCTTGCCCCGGCCACTGGACCGACTGGCTGCCGCACAAGACAGGGGAGCGGCATCCAACGGTCGCCTCCACAACTCCGTGCTCCGAGCGCCTATGTACACAGAAGCACAGAAAGCCATCGCTTCCTCGCCTGGCCGCCATTGCACCGAGCTCATGCGGACAGGTCCGCCATGGCGAGTCGTGCCACGAGCGCTGCCTCGGCCACCTCGCTCAAAACGATTTCCACATGCATGCGCGCGCGCGTGAGCGCCACGAACAGCAGGTTGCGCTCCATTGCGCCCAACTCGTCGAAGTCCACCTCGGTCAGGACGACGGCGCTCGACGACTGGCCCTTGAAGCGCCGCAGGGTCTCGATGCGCAAATCCCCCTCGCTCCAGACGGGCCGCCCCTGGTCGTCATAGCCACCGCTGAAGCGCGTCAGCCGCCAGCCGCCCAGCCGCTCGGCGCCCATCAGCCGCGAGCTGCTCAGCCCTCTCCAGCACAGGATGGTGATGTCCGCCAGTGCATAGCCCAGTTCCAGGCAGCGCTCGACCGCCTGGGCCGTCGCACGGGCCAGGCTGCCGTCCTCCTGGCCATAGGTCCGCAGCCCCGGGTCCTCGCCGTCCAGTGGGCCGCAGGCTTGCACCGGCTGCGGCGTGAGTCGCAACAGGTTGATGGTGTCGACCAGGCGTCGCGGACTGCGGTAGTTTTCCTGTGAACGGATCTCGACCGCGTCCGGGAATACGATCTCGTCGCGGTCGTCGTAGAGGCACTGCGACGGATCGTCCAGCAGGTACAGCCGGGCGTCGGGGCGAAGCTGCGACACGAGCGCCTGCACCCACTCGAGACGCATGTCCTGCAGCTCGTCGATGACGAGCACGTCCCAGTCCGCCACGGGCCGCGGAGCCTGCACGTAGCCCTGTACCAGAGCCTCGTAGTCCTCCACGACGGCCGGACGGCCCTCCGCCTCCCAGCACAGGCCGTGGAACGTCGTCACCAGCGCTGCCCGCGGCGCGATGTCCCGGACGTGGTCGGCCAGTGGACGGTTGAAGCACACGTAGGCCGCCTGCCGGCCGACCTCGCCCTGCGGTGTGAGCAGGCGCAGCGCGAGCTGCGTCTTGCCCGATCCCGCCGTGGCGCGCACGCGGATCACGCGCGACGGTGCCTCGATGCGCGGCACCCAGCTCGCCAAACCACCCGAGATCCGCGCCACGCGCTCGCGCAACTGTCCGCACAGCACCGACACGTCCGGTTCCAGCCCCAGGCGGTTGGCGAAAAACGCGCACACGCGCTCCTTCAACGTCTCGTCCGGCAGCCCGGCTCCGAGCCGGCGTTGCACGAAGCCGGCCAGGTCGAGGCAGTCCGTGGCGTCCGCGATGCGCTCCCTCGGGAACGCGATGGCACCCTCGTCACCGACCTTCTGGTCGGGCAGCACCAGCACGTGCAGCTGACGCACGCCGCCCAGTCCCTCGATACCGAGGCGGTGGCGCACCGCGCTGCGCTGCCTGGCCACCTGCCAGGACACGCTCTTGGTCTGCCCGCCATAGCGCTTGAAGATGCCGCTTTCGTTGACCGTGACGTCGCCGGCCTTGACCTCCAGCAGAGCCACGTCGCCCGCGCGGTTCACGACGACGATATCGATCTCGCCATGCAGGTCACGGCCGGGCCGCAGGTCGGCCCAGCCCACGCCGTGGAACAGCTCGTAGTCGCCGGGCAGCCCGTCGACCAGCGTCTGCAGGATGGACAGCTCGGCGTGCTCGCCGGGCGTCATGGGCCGGATGCCCGCCAATGGAGGATGCGCCTTGGCCATGTCGTGTCACGGATGCGGCCGGTGCGTATTCGCCACGGGCCTGGATCGAAGGGTGCAGACGATGCCCGGGACCCGGGCTCGACTTTCTGAAGCTGGGGGAATTGGTGCTGCGCGGCGCAGTGCGAGCCGGCGCATGCACCGGCGCCTGCTGCTCAACCCGAGCCGGCGTAGCTCATGAGCTGGCGGTTGAGCTCCGCCTGCATGCCCTCGGGGCTGATGATCTGGACGCTGGGGATCCAGTACCGCACGATGGGCAGGATCTGGTCGGTGTGGGCGATCTTCCCGGAGACGATGATGCCGCCGTCTTCAAGCTCCTTCTCCAGCACCTGTCCCGCGATGAGCTTGCGGCGCCTGAAGTACCCGGCGGCCTCCTTCGACACCTTGAGCACTACCTCCGACTTTTTCTCGTTGAGCCAGATGCTGTCCTCCTCGACCAGCAGCTGGTCGATGTGCGCAAGGCGCTCGAAGGTCGTGCCCAACGGGAGCAGCCGGTCGATCTTGGCGAAGGTGAAGGCCTTGAGCCGGTCGCCGTCCATGCCGGCGAGGTACCAGACACCGGTGTGGTTGATCAGCCGGTAAGGATCGATGCTGTCGTAGGTCTTGGCGCCCGAGCCCTTGTGATAGACGAAGGTGACGCGCTCGCGGCGAAGGATGGCCTGCTCCAGCTGCCGAAACAGCGGCGTGCGGTCGCCCAGATCCTCGTAGTCGTGGCCCTTGACCAGCAACGCCGACTCCAGCCGCCCTTCCAGCAGGCCGCGCAGGAAGTCGCTTGTCAGCGCGGGATACAGCCGCTGGATACCGGCCAGGCAGGCGAAACGCTCGACATCCGGGTAGCTGAGCTTGCCCAGGTGGCTCTGCGCCAGGGTGTAGCCCTTTGACGTCTTCTCCAGCGGCAGGAACGCAAAGCGCTCGCTCAGGTCGCGCTGGATGGTGCGCAGGCTGACGTTGAACTCCTTGGCCAACGCCGGCGGATCCAGCGTCTGTCCTTCGTTGAGGCGGCGCAGGATCTGCGTGAGCCGGATGGGCAGTTTGTCGTGTTCTTCTGGCGACGGCATGGCTGAGCGGCGGGGCAATGGAGAACGACCGCTGGTCCACATTCATCCCGGGCAGCGGCTTAGATCAATGTATACCGCCAAAGTGACATTTTGTGTCTTTATGATCTCAAAGTAACCTGCAAAGCGTCATTTATGCACGGCTTCGTCCGGCAACGCGACATCGCAAGGGTGACGCTGCGGTCATGACCGAGCTCGGTCGCCGCCGCAATGGCATTCACCCGACGGAGCTGCTTGCCGTGTTGCGGCCCCGTCCACGCGCGCGGCCGGCCGTCAATCGGCGCGTCCAGCCGTATCCAGAACCAAGCTCACGCTGAAGGTACTCCCCTGGCCGGGAACGCTCGTGAGCTCGATATGCCCGCCCATCATCACTACCAGGCGCTGGACGATGGACAGGCTCAGCCCTGTACCGGCGAATCGCCTCGTGGCCGTGCTGTTGCCCTGGGTGAAGGGCTCGAAGATGCGCGCCTGGGCCTCGGGCTCGATGCCGATGCCGGTGTCGACGACGTCGATGCGCAAGTGCACCCGTCCTGGCTCGCGTCCGGTGGGATAGACCCGCAGCTTCACGCCACCGGCGTGCGTGAACTTCACGGCATTGCCCAGCAGCTCCAGCAAGAGCTGCTCGAGCCGCTGCGCATCGCCGCACAGTGTTGCCGGCAGCTCCGGTGAGCAGGCCAGGTCAAGGGACAGCCCCTTGGCACAGGCGCCAGGCCGCACCGTTTCCAGCACGGCCTCCAGCAGCGCGCGCAACTCGAACGGCGCGCGCTGGAGCTCCACGTCCCCGGCCGCGATGTTCGAAAAATCGAGCACATCGTTGGTCAGTTTCAGCAGTCGGTCCGCTGCTTGCGCGATGTGGTTGGCAAACGCCTGGGCCTTGTCCGGCAGCGCCATCGTCTGCAGCAGGTGGCTGAAGCCGACCACCGCGTTGAGCGGCGTGCGGAACTCGTGGCTCATGGTGGAGAGAAAGGCGCTCTTGGCCCGGCTGGCGGCTTGCGCCTGGCCCGTGCTCACGCGCAGTGCCTCCTGCATTGCCTTGTGCTCGGTGAGATCCGTGATGACGAGCAGGAAGCCGCTGGCCTCGCCTGCGTGCCCGTGCAGCACGCGAACCCTGAGCCGGCCGGAAAACCGCGTGCCGTCGGCGCGCACGAAGCGCCATTCGCCGTGCGGCT
>JAEYPG010000241.1 GCA_023410975.1 Pseudomonadota bacterium | reverse complement strand
TCCTGTGGGCGCGCGGTGGCCGCGGCGATGGCGTCAAGGTCGAGGTAGGAGGTATTGCTTGCCAGCACCGCGCCGGGCCGCGCATGGGCGTCGATCCGGCGGAACACCGCCTGCTTGACGGCCAAGTCCTCGAACACGGCCTCGATCACCACGTCGGCGCGCACCAGATCGGCCCAGTCCAGCGTGGTGCGCAGCCGCGCTTGAGCGGCGTTGGCCACGCCCTGCCCCATCTTGCCGGCCGTGACACGGCCGGCGTAGTGCTCGTGCACGCGCTGCGCGCCACGCTCCAGCGCTGCGGCGTCCTGCTCCAGCAGCAGCACGGACAGACCCGCGTCGAGGGCGCAGATGGCGATCCCCGCGCCCATGGTGCCGGCGCCGATGACGGCCACCGTTTCGAGCGCGCGCGGCTCGGCCTGGAATTGGGATGGCAGCCGGGCAGCCTCGCGCTCGGCCTTGAACTGGTAGCGCAAGGCCTGCGCCGCGGTCGTGGGCACCAGCGACAGGAACAGCTCGCGTTCGCGCTGAAGGCCCTGCTCGAAAGGCAGCGTGCAGGCGGCCACGGCCTCCAGCAGCGCCGCGTAGGCTGGCTGCAGACGCTGGCGCGCGTTGAGCTGCTCGCGCGCGGCAGCCACCTGCGCCGCCGCCGTGGCGGCGTCAAGCTGACGGTCACACGTGCGCGGCAACACGCCGCCCTGCGCAGCCAGCGCGCGCGCCAGCTCACAGGCCGCATGGAGCACGTCGTCCGCGACCACGCGCTCGAACAGGCCGCTGTCGGCCAGCTGGCGCGCACTGCGCGGTACGCCGCCGAGCATCATCTCCAGCGCCACCGGGACTCCCACGAGCCGGGGCAGGCGCTGCGTGCCGCCGGCACCGGGAATCAGGCCCAGGTTGATCTCGGGCAGCCCGACCGAGGCGCTGTCCAGCCCGACGCGGGCGTGGCAGGCCAGCGCCAGTTCCAGACCGCCGCCCAGCGCCACGCCGGCGAGCGCCGCCACCACCGGTTTGCCCGCGGCATCAAGCCGCTGCAGCACCGTGGGCAGGATCGGCTCGGCCAACTGCCGCGGCGTACCCAGTTCGGACACGTCCGCGCCAGCGGAGAAGGACTTGGCATTGCCGGCCAGCACGATGCCGCGGACGGCCGCATCGGCTTGCGCCGCATCGAGCGCCTGCACGATGAAGCTGCGCAGCGCATGGCTGAGACTGTTGACGGGCGGATGGTCCAGGGTGATGACGGCGATGCCGTCGTGCAAGGTGTAGTAGTGCTTCATTCGGGCAGGGTGATGGCGAGTTTTCCGAACTGCGTCCCGCTTTCCAGCCGATTCAGCGCGCCATGCACGTCATCCAGGGCCCAGGTGGAGTCGATCACCGGCCGGATGCCCCCGTGCCGCACCGCCTGCAGCAGGGCCGCCATCTCGTGCAGGTCACCCAGCGTGGAGCCCAGGATTTGAAGCTGGCGAATGAAGATGCGGCGCAGGTCCGCCGGCGGCTGGTCGCCGCTCGTGGCGCCGCAAGTGACGATGCGCCCGCCACGCACCACCGACCGCATGGCGCTGCCCCACACCGCCGCGCCCACGTTCTCCACCACCACATCCACGCCGCGTCCGCCGGTAAGCGCCAGCACGGCTTTGGCCACGTCCTCGCGCGCGCCATTGACGGCGTGGTCAGCGCCCAGGGCCAGGGCGCGCTCGAGCTTGGCATCGTCGCGCGATGTGACGATGGCCCTGGCGCCGGCCCACTTCACCAGTTGCAACGCCGCCAGCGAGACCCCGCCGCCGATACCGAAGATCAGCACGGTTTCCCAGGACTTCAACTGCGCCTTGCTGAACAGCATGCGCCAGGCCGTGAGGTGGTTGACGCCCAGCGCGGCGGCCTCCTCGAACGTGAGGCCCTCTGGCATCGGGAAGACGTTGCGTGCGGGCAGGCTCACGAACTGCGCCAGCGTGCCGTCGCGGTGCTCGCCCAAGTAGGCGATGCGGTTGCAGAGCACGCCTTCGCCGCGGGCACAGAACTCGCAGCGTCCACAGCCGATGCCCGGATGCATCAGCACGCGCTGGCCCACGCGCAGCAGGGGCTCGTCGGCGTCCACCTCGGCCACTTCGCCCGCGCCGTCCAGGCCCATGATCTGCGGCAGCTGGTGCGTGATGCCCGCGCCGCTGTCGCGCATGTACAGGTCCACCCGGTTGAGCGTGGCCGCGCGCACGCGCACCAGCGCCTCGCCCGGCCGGCGTTGCGGCATGGGGCGTTCGCCCAAGGCGACAACCTCGTTGCCGCCGTGCCCAGTGATGTAAGCGGCTCTCATGCTCACAGCTCCTTGACCAGTTGCGGCACGGCCTCGAAGACATCGGCCTCCAGGCCGTAGTCGGCCATCGAGAAGATGGGCGCCTCCGGGTCCTTGTTGATCGCCACGATCACCTTGGAGTCCTTCATGCCCGCCAGGTGCTGGATCGCACCCGAGATGCCGCAGGCGATGTACAGGGCCGGCGCCACGATCTTGCCGGTCTGGCCGACCTGCCAGTCGTTGGGGGCATAGCCTGCGTCCACCGCGGCGCGGCTCGCGCCCAAGGCTGCGCCGAGCTTGTCGGCCAGCGGCGTGAGCACTTGCGTGAAGCTCTCGGCCGAGCCCAGCGCGCGACCGCCCGACACGATGATCTCCGCGGCCGTCAGCTCCGGCCGGTCGCTCTTGGTCAGCTCGCGGCCGACGAAGGCGCTCTTGCCGCTGTCGGCCACCGCGGCGATGGTTTCAACGGCCGCGCTGCCGCCGGTGGCCGGCGCCGCGTCGAAGCCGGTGGTGCGCACCGTGATGACTTTTACAGCGTCGCCGCTCTGCACCATGGCAAGGGCATTGCCGGCGTAGATGGGCCGCTCGAACGTGTCGGCCGACAGCACCTTCGTGATGTCGCTGAGCTGCGCCACGTCCAGCTTGGCCGCCACGCGCGGGGCGGCGTTGCGCCCGGCCGCCGTCGAGGGGAACAGGATGTGGCTGTAGCTGCCAGCCACGGCCAGCACCTGCGCCGCGACGTTCTCTGCCAGCTGCGCACCGAGTGCCGGCGAGTCGGCGTGCAGCACCTTCGTGACGCCCGGCACCTGCGCGGCGGCCTGCGCTGCCGAGCCGGCGTTCTCGCCGGCCACCAGCACGTGCACCTCGCCGCCACAGGCGGCGGCAGCGGTCACGGCGTTCAGGGTCGCGGCCTTCAGGCCCGCGTTGTCGTGTTCGGCGATGACGAGTGCGGTCATGTCAGATCACCTTGGCTTCGTTCTTGAGCTTGTCCACGAGGGTGGCCACGTCGGGCACCTTCACGCCGGCGCCGCGCCTGGGCGGCTCGCTGACCTTGAGCGTCCTGATGCGCGGGGCCACCTCCACGCCCAAGTCCGCCGGCTTGACGTTTTCCAGCGGCTTCTTCTTGGCCTTCATGATGTTGGGCAGCGTCACGTAGCGCGGCTCGTTCAGGCGCAGGTCCGTCGTGACGACCGCCGGCAGCGTCACGGACACCGTTTCCAGGCCGCCGTCCACTTCACGGGTAACTTGCGCCTTGCCGTCGGCCACTTCGACCTTGGAGGCATAGGTCGCCTGCGGCAGGTCCGCCAGCGCCGCCAGCATCTGGCCGGTCTGGTTGCAGTCGTCGTCGATCGCCTGCTTGCCCAGGATCACCAGGCCCGGCTGCTCCTTGTCGACCAGCGCCTTGAGGATCTTGGCCACCGCCAGCGGCTGCAGCTCCTCGTCGGTCTGCACCAGGATGGCGCGGTCGGCGCCGATCGCCATGGCGGTGCGCAGCGTCTCCTGGCATTGCGCCACGCCGCAGGAGACGGCGATCACCTCGGTGGCCACCCCCTTCTCCTTCAGCCGCACGGCCTCCTCGACGGCGATCTCGTCGAAGGGGTTCATGCTCATCTTCACGTTGGCGATGTCCACACCCGTGTTGTCCGACTTCACGCGGACCTTCACGTTGTAGTCCACCACCCGCTTGACCGGGACCAGGACCTTCATTGCTGGGCGCTCCTAGAGTTGTGGGGAATGCGTTGACGTAGAGGGAAATTCTATGCGGGGGGTCGCTGCCGGCCGATCCTGCCCCGTGGCAGAGCAAAAAAGAACGATCGTTCTTTTTCGATCCATTATAGGC
>JAEYPG010000305.1 GCA_023410975.1 Pseudomonadota bacterium | reverse complement strand
TGGGGTCAACCAGCTCAGTTCCTAACAGGCTCTAGCGCTGTTGAAGCTCCGCAGTGCATGCTCGAACAGCACCGTTTCCACTGCAGCAGTTGGTCTTGCCCGGATACCCGAACACGGCCTGTCCGTTGGTCAAGGCTGACTTCGTTGGTGCCCTACTTGGCGCTGCGTGACCTCCAAGTGGTCGCTCAAGCTGGGCGCCAGTCGATTTGATTCATCGACTCGACCACGCGCGTGGAGTTTCGAGGTGCGTGTACACGGCTATCACTTTCTGATCCGACGTCTCTCTCAGCTCGCGTGGTTGGCGCCTGCGCTTGCCACAACCTGGCAAGGACCTTCCTTGGTGGCTGGCAGCTGACTTGGGCAGCTATCAGGTGGTCCGGATGTGCACTGTGCAATAGCGGCTGGCGTGGCTTTGAGACTTGAGCTTTCACAAAACCATCACAGTTTTCTGCCTCCTCAAGTCGAAACTTGCTGCCAGCAGTACCGATAAACCAAGCAGCAGCAAACGGAAAACAGGGTAGAGCATGAATGCGCAACTCCAAGGCAAGCGGTTCGCCAGCGCAGCACTGATTGCCTGCGCCAGCGTCATGGCGCAAGCTGCCCCCGTCAAGTCCAATGGCTCGGCCAATGCCTCGGCCACCGGCAGTGCCAACGCATCCAGCGCATCGGTGCTCAATGCCAGTTCGGCTACCGCAAACGCCGCAAGTGCAGGCACCAAGTCGAACAGTTCCTCTATCGGAAACGGAAACTCTTCCAACGGCAACGGCAACGGCAACGGCAACGGCAACGGCAACGGCAACGGCAACAACACCTCTGGCTCGTCCAATAGCACGGTCAACAGCAGCGGAAACAACGCGTCTTCGCCGTTGTCGGGCGGCTCGGCCAACAGCGACACCATTGCGTCCAATGGCCCTGGCAGCATCAGCCAGGGGTCCAACAGTGGCACGGGCGCCGTCGCGACGCCGAGCAGCAATGTCTTATGGAGCGGCTCCAACTCCGATGTCACTTATGCCTACGACGCCATGGTCGGTGCCGCCGCAGCGAATGACTTCTACGGACTGGTCAGCGGCAACGACAGCAAGGGTATTGACGAGCTGGGCCTGAGCTGGGGCAACGGGTGGACGCTGGTAGCCAGGGACAACACCGACAGCAGCGACGACGTCCGCAGCACCTGGCAAGGTATCAGCTTCACAGTCGATGCCGGCGCCAAGAGCCCGGCTGGTTCCTGGTCACTCACCGGCTCGGGTGGCAGCTTGGCGGCGGGACCGGTCCAACTGGACATGGTGGCCGTGGTGAAGTCAAGCACTGTCTATGCGTTGTACTACTTCGAGGACATCGTGTTCGACGGCTCTGCGTCTGGTACTTGGCTGTCGCCTGCCTTCAACAGCAAGGGCGTGCAGCAGGATCTGTCGCACCTGAGCGTGTACCTGCGCATGGGCGACCCCTTCGGAGTGCCAAGCGCTGGTTTGCCGGATTCGGGTGGTATGGCCATGCCTGCCGGCGGCGGTATGGCGCTGCCTTCTGGGAGCGACGTCGCTGTCGGAACAGGAGGATCTTCGGGGTCGATTTCTGGCCTGGGCGCCAACGCCGTGCCCGAGCCTGGCTCGCTGGCGCTGGTGGCCGCTGCACTGGCTGCCATGGCAGCCACCCACCGCCGAGTCATGCGCCGCTCCGTTTGAGCAATGGCGTTGAGGCCGGCCGAAAAGTGAGCCACTTTTTATGGCCATGCCGACTGAAAACTGCGCAAGCTCACGCCGTTCGTGGAGATGGTCAAGCAGGCACTACTGGCCGATGCCCGGCGTCCGAAGCCGGAGCGGCGCACGGTCAAGGCGCTGCGCGCCGAGCTCAAGGCCGCCGGCTACGACGGCGGCTACACCGGCTGACGGACTTCATCCGCGACTGGCGGTAAGCGCTCGCCCGGCGGCGTTCTTGCCTAAACCGTCACGCCATGCAAGGTCGACCGCAGCGGGCTGGCTGCGAAGTGCTGCTTCCACAGCCGGGGCGTGAGCTCGGCCACGCGTGCGGCCGGATGCTGGCCTACGCGCTGCAGCACGTCCACGAGGTAGGTGTACGGGTCGATGCCGTGCAGCCGGCACGTCACGATGAGGCTCTGCACGGTCCCGGCGTGCTGGGCACCGACCTCGGTCCAGCAGAAAAACCAATTTCTCCGGCCCAGCGGTACCGGGCGCAACGATCTTTCCAGATGGTTCGTATCCATCGGAACGTCGGGATCCCCCAGGAACACCTGCAGCCCATCGCGTCGCTCGCGCGCATACGCCAGCGCCTGGGTCATCGGGTTGCTGGGCAGAAAACCTTGGCTCTCGAACTGCTGGTCCACCCAGGCGAAGAACTTCTCCACCAGCGGTTTGCTGTGCGTGAGACGGTGCAGCCGCTTGGCCTTGCCGCTGAGCTTGTTCTCGCGGATGTCCTCTTCGATCTTGTAGAGGGCGGCGATCTGGCGCAGTGCCTCGGCGGCTACCTGTGGTTCCGCTGCCTGCGCTTCGAAGTAGTTGCGTCTACAGTGAACCCAACACTGAGCGTGGGTGATACCGGTCTTCTTGGCGTATGCGCTATACGCCTCGTACCCGTCGGATAGCAGCACCGCGCCAGGCACGTTGTGCAGCCCCAGGGCCTCTTGCACGTGTTCGTGGCGCCGTGACTCGAAGTACGGGAAGCAGACCTCGTCGCGCTCGCCGTACACCGGCCAGAAGTAGCCCGCGTGCATCTTGCCCGCCCCGACACGTCCGGCCTTGATGGGCGTCTCGTCCATGGCCTTCACTCGGGACATGCGGATGGACTCGAACTGCGCCTCGTAGATCGGCTGCAGCAGCTGCGCCGCCTGCTGCACCAGCTGCGTCAGCCAGCCACGGCTGAGCTTGGAAACCCGCGTCGAGCAGGCGCTGGTGCTGGCGGTACAAGGGCAGATGCCACGCGAATTTGTCCAGCAGCAAGCCGGCCAGGAAGCTCACGTCGGCGCGGCTGCCGTCGATGACGCCCTCCGGGGCGCTGGGGCAATGCAGCGTCAGGGTGTCAAGCCGCTTGATGACCGGGCGCACGTACCTCAGCACCACATACGCCCCCGGGCGCTGTGCCAGCCGATAGCTGAGCTTCTCGCCGATGACCTCGTACTGCCCGGGTGCGAGTGCCTGGGCCTCGGGGTTAGCCAGCTCGATGGTGTGCACCGGCACCCGGCTCTCATCGAAGAACGACCCGGGAGTGCCGTCGTCGGCGAAGTCACTGCGCGGCTTGCGGCGCTTGTGCGAGCCGACCTCGCTGGCGGGCTCTTTGGCCGTGGGCGTGGCGGGGACTTCGCCCAGCAGTTGCCCCAGGTGCATCTGCTGCGGGTCGCTCGCGGGCACGAAGCGCTCGCTCTTGCGCCCGAACAGCTGGCGCTTGAACCAGTCGAGCTGGTGCTGCAGCGCGTCGATCTGCTGCGCCTGGCGCTGCACGAGGGCTGCGAGCTGCTGCGCATC
>JAEYPG010000220.1 GCA_023410975.1 Pseudomonadota bacterium | reverse complement strand
TGCCGCAGCCACAGCGCCATGCCCAGCCCCAAGCCCAGCCCCACGCCCACGCTCAGCGACCAGTGCAGCCCGCTGGCGGCCAGCGCCGCGTTGCCCACCGAGGTGCCCAGGCTCATGGCCACGATGCGGCCGCCCAGGCCCCAGCGCAGCGCCGTGCTCAGCCGCCCGCGCAGCGAGCGCTCGTGCACCTCGCCATGGTGCAGCCGGTAGCGCTGCGGGTTGCGGCGCATCTCGGCGTACAGCGCCTCGGCTGCCGCGACCTGTTCGCGCGTGGGCTTCACCCGCACGGACATGTAGCCCACCGTGCGCCCGTGCTCCACCACCGGCGTCACGTTGGCGCGCACCCAATAGTGGTCGCCGTTCTTGCGCCGGTTCTTCACCAGGCCCGTCCAGGGCAGGCCTTCCTGGAGCGTGGCCCACAGGTCGCGGAAGGCCTCGGCCGGCACGTCGGGGTGCCGGATCATGTTGTGGGGCTGGCCCAGCAGCTCGTCACGGGTGTAGCCGCTGACTTGGATGAAGGCCGGGTTGCCGTAGGTGATGTAGCTCTTGAGATCGGTGGTGGAGACCAGCGTCACGCCGTCTTCGAGCACGTACTCGCGGCCGGTCACGGGGCCGGTGTTGCGCATGGCAGGGACTTTCGCAATTCGGAAGGGGCGTCGCGGTCGTGACGGCGGCGCTTCGATTCGGTGCCCGGAAGCCGCGCGGCACGGGTTCCGCATGCAGCGGAGCCTTCGCTTGCCGGCGCAGAAGGGCGGCTGTCACGCGACGCTGCGCTGATCAGCGCAACAAAAAATTGTGACACCGCAAAGTGTCGGCATTTGCCGGGAGATGTGTACGGGCGTGAGGTGAAAAATTCACGCAATTCACCACGCCAGTGCGCTGAAAGTGGTTTTACCTACTTTGGTGCGGCGGCGTTTGACGGGCAAATTGCTGGAATTGCGCATTCCGTTGCTTCCCAGCGGCGGACGCGCGGCGTACGCAAAGCAGCAGGCGGCGGCGCCGGCGCGGTCGTTGCAGCCGCATCGGGCCGCGCGCGTGATGAGGCTGCTGGGTGCTTGGCGCTCAGCGCGCCAGCGCCGTCGGCGGCGCGCTTGACGCGCGGGCCAGGCGCTCGCTCAGCAGCGGCGGCAGCTCGGCCACGAGGCGGGGCTTGTGCACCACCGGCACGCCCGCCAGGGCGAAGGCGTAGGGGGCGCGCTGCACTTCGTCCAGCGAGGTCAGAACGATGAGCTGGCTGCGGGCGAACTGCGCATGCGTGCGCAGGCTGGTCAGCAGCGTGGCGCCGTCGATGCCCGGGAGCAGGATGTCCACGATCAGCACCGCCGGCTGCAGCTCGCCGGCCATCGCCAGCCCGGCGATGCCGTCATCGGCCACGTGCAGCTCGACGTCGGGAAACTGCTCGCGCACCAGCAGCGACACCAGGTGCTGGCAGTGCGCCGAGTCCTCGATCAGCAGCACCGTGCGCGTGGGCGTCTGCGTCGAGGGTGCCGGCACCGTCGTGCCGCTGTGGTGCGAGGCCAGCCAGCGCTCGACCGAACTGCGCGAAATGCGGCGGTGGCCGCCGGGCGTCTTCCAGGCCTGCAGCTCGCCGCGGTCCACCATCAGCTGCACCGAGCGCACCGCCATTCCCAGCCATCGCGCCACCTCCAGCGTGGTGCAGTGATCGGCCGCGTTTTCCACGGCGGGATGCTCGACGACATTGGGGCGCGCGGTCATAGCGCCATTTTTGCCGACTTGGCAATTTTTTGATGGCCCGTGTTTACAGGAATAGCAGTTTCACCGATTGCCGGCGGGGCATGGCAGGGCGGTGCGCGAGGGCGGCGTGACGCCCGCCCCGACCCGGCTCAGTCGCGCGGACGGAAGCCGATGACGATGGCCGAGGGCACGCGGCCGTCGGTGTCGCGCGGCAGCACGCCGGTGCGGTCCACGGCGCGCAGCACGGCCTGGTCCCAGTCCGGGTTGCCGCTGCTGCGCACGAGCTTGCGGCCAACGATGCTGCCGTCGGGCGCGGTGCGCACCTCCACCTCGGCCATCGGGTTGCCGTTGATGTCGTCGCCGAAAACGATGTTGGGCTTCACGCGCGCCACGATGCGCCCGGCGTAGCCGGCGGAAGGCCCGGCGTCGCGCGCGCCCTTGCCGCTGGAGCCCGGCGAGCCGCTGCCGCCGGGGCTGTCGGGCGAGCCGTTGACCTGGCCCATCATGCGTGCGAGCTGCTGCTGGCGCAGCTTGTCCGCCAGCTCCGCCTGGCGCTTGTCCTCGGCGGCCTTGGCGCGCTTGTCCTCGGCTTCGGCCTTGGCCTTCGCCTCGGCCTTGGCGCGCTTCTCGGCTTCCTCCGCCTTGGCCCGCTTTTCGGCCTCGGCCGCCTTGGCACGTCTCTCCGCTTCGGCGGCCTTGGCGCGCTTCTCGGCTTCCTCGGCCTTGGCCCGCTTTTCGGCCTCCTCAGCCTTGGCGCGTTTCTCCGCCTCGGCAGCCTTGGCCCGTTTCTCGGCCTCCTCGGCCTTGGCGCGCTTCTCGCGCTCGGCCTGTTCCTTGAGCTTGGCCTGGCGTTCCTGCTCGGCCTTTTCCGCCTTGTCCGCCTTCTCCTTGGCCAGCTTCTCGGCGCGGGCCTTTTCGGCGGCGAGCTGCTCCTGGCGCTCGCGCTCCTTCTCGCGGCGCTCGCGCTCCAGCGCGATCTGCGCGTCGCGCGGCGAGGGTGCCGGCGCCGCCGCGGCCTTGGGCGGCGGCGGAGGCGGCGGTG
>JAEYPG010000209.1 GCA_023410975.1 Pseudomonadota bacterium | reverse complement strand
GCGCGTGGCCACGCCCAACGACGCGCTGCGCTTCGGCCGCGGCGAGCGCATCGCGCTGGACCTGCGGCCCAGCCGCGACGCCTACGTCTACTGCTTCCACCAGGACGAGCACCGGCAAGTGCGCCGCTTCTTCCCCAACCGCTTCCAGGCCGACGCGCGCGTGAACGCCGCCGCCGGGCTGCAGCTGCCGGGCGCGATGCGCTTCGAGCTGCGCATGAACGCGATGGGCGCGAAGGAGTCGGTGTCCTGCTTCGCCACCGAGCGCGACGTGCTGGCCGCGCTGCCCGCCAACATCGCGGCGGCGGACTTCACGCCGCTGCCGGTGTCGCTGGAACAGCTGCGCGAGGCCTTCGTGCGCGCCAGCGCCGGCGCCATGGCGCACGAGCTGCTGGCGCTGCAGCCGCGTTGAAGCGGGGGGCGGCCAGCCCCTCGCTGTGGCTCCTGTCCCTTGAACGGCCCGGTTTCCGGGCCGTTGTCTCTGGTGGCTCCATGCCTGCGTGGAGGCCCGCCTTGGCGCACTGTTGTCCGGGGAAAGGTCGAAGCTTTCCTGCAGGACGAAGCACGCTTGGCCGCCTCTCTACTTCCCCATTCCCGCGCAGGCGGGAACACAGGTGCCCCCAAGCCAGCCGCAAGCTGGTTGGACGGCACGCCCAGACGTGTTGGCGTGGTTCGCCGCGCATTGGCGCTGCCCTGGCGTGGGACCGCCTGGGCGCTCGCGCAGGCGAGCGCCTGCGCGGGAATGACAAAGTAGGTGGCGAAAAGTCTTGGCTGACGCGATGCGGGTGGGGTTCCGGCTTCCCCGGACAGCCGTGCGCGCAAGCGGGCATCCCGGTCCTGCGACCTCACCCGGTATCGCCCGAAAGCGCCGTCCTGGCGCACGGCAGAAAAAGAAATGCCCGCGTGCGCGGGCCGGACGGCGTTTCCCTTGCGCCCCGGGGCGCTCACCCGCCCAGCAGCCGCCGCACCATCTCCAGCACCACGCCGCCGCGCGACATCAGTTCGTCCTGCAGCAGCTGCACCAGCGTGGTCAGCTGCGCCAGCACGATCAGCGTGGCGGCCACCGACTTCAGCGACATCGCCAGCGAGAACACGTTGAGCTGCTGCGCGAAGCGGTTCATCAGGCCCAGCACGCCCTCGATCACGTAGAGCAGCAGCAGCGCCGGGGCGGCCACCAGCAGCGCCAGCAGCATGATGCGGCCGAGCTCGCCCTCGAACACCCGCACGCCGCCCTCGGCCAGCGCGCCCAGCGGCTGGCGCACCGGCCAGCGGCTGTAGCTCTCCAGCAGCGCGCCCACCAGCAGCATGAAGCCGCCGGCCGACATGAACACCCAGCCCGCCAGGCGGCCGAAGAGCGCGCCGTTGAGCGTGGTCTGGTGGCCCGAGAGCGGGTCCGTCACCTGCGCCTGCGTGGCGCCGATCTTGTTGTCGATGAGCTGGCCCGCGATCTCGAAGGCCCACAGCACGCCCGCGAACAGCAGTCCGATCGCGCCGCCCAGGAAGGCCTCCTTGAAGAACAGCAGCGCCCAGGCCGAGCCCGTGAGGTTCAGCGGCCCGGCCGGCGGCTGCAGCACCAGGCCCAGCAGCGCCACGGCCACGAACAGCGCGTTGCGCACCATCGACGGCACGATGTCCGCCGTGAACAGCGGCACCAGCAGGAAGCACACCGCCACGCGCGTGACCGACAGGCCCAGCAGCAGCGCGGTGTCCGAGGCCGTGCCGAATAGCGCCAGCGACTCCATGGCCGCCGCCCTCAGCGCACCAGGCCCGCGAAGTCGCTGAACACGCGGTCGCCGAACTGGTAGAGCCCGCCGCCCAGCAGCGAGGCCGTCACGAAGATCGTCAGCACGATGGCGAAAAACTTGAGGACGTACTGCAGCGTCTGCTCCTGCAGCTGGGTTGCCGCCTGGACGAAGGCCACCAGCAGCCCCACCACCGCCGCCACCACGATGGGCGGCGCCGAGAGCATCAGCACGAACCACAGCGCCTGCTGCGTCAGTTGCACGATCTCGCCGTGATGCATGGTTGCGTCCTCACAGGTAAGTCAGGATCAGCCCGTGCGTGAGCTTGACCCAGCCGTCGATGAGCACGAACAGCAGCAGCTTGAACGGCATCGACACGGTGGTGGGCGAGAGCATCATCATGCCCATCGCCATCAGCACGTTCGAGATCACCAGGTCGATGACCAGGAACGGCAGGAAGATCAGGAAGCCGATCTCGAAGGCCACCGCCAGCTCGCTCACGGTGAAGGCCGGCACGACGACCAGGAAGTCGCGGTCGGTGAGCTTGGCGGCCTGGCCCGGCGGCAGCGCGCGCTGCGCGGTCTTGAGGAAGAACTCCCGCTCCACCGCCCGGCTGTGCTTGACCAGGAACTCGCGCAGCGGCTCCTTGGCCGTGTCCGCCGCCTGCAGCATGTTCTGGGTGCTGGCGCCGATGCGGTCCATGCCCTGCACCCGCTGCGCCATCTCCAGGCCCACGGGCGTCATGACGTAGATGCTCAGCACCAGCGCCATGCCGTTGAGCACGACGTTGGGCGGCACCTGCTGCAGCCCCAGCGCGTTGCGCAGCAGGCTCAGCACCACCACCAGCTTGGTGAAGGAGGTGACCATCACTGCGACGAAGGGCGCCAGCGCGAGCAGGACGACCGTCAGCAGGGCGGAGGAGGGGGTGAAAGAGGTGAGGTCCATCGCGCATTGGGTTGCGCGCCGGGCCGCGGCGGTTCAAGCCGTCACGCCACCGGCAGCGTGGCGTCGTCGGCCTCTTCCAGCGTCTCGATGAACAGCGCCCAGCCGCAGCCCCAGGGCAGCAGCCGGCCGCGCGCCAGGCACAGCGCCGGGGCGCGCTCCTGGGCGCGCAGCCACAGCGACGCGCCCGGGCCCGTGTCCTGCAGCAC
>JAEYPG010000204.1 GCA_023410975.1 Pseudomonadota bacterium | reverse complement strand
GTATGCGCGCGGTGAAACCCACCTTGAATCCTAGCCGTCAGGCTTGAACGATGGCGTCCACCTAACTTTTAGGTGGATACCATGGAAGACACAAAACCTATCTTGCGACGCCGGCACGGCGCGGCCTTGAAGGCCCAGGTGCAGGCCGAATGCGACCAGCCCGGTGCATCCGTGGCAAGCGTGGCCTTGAATCATGGGCTCAACGCCAACCTCGTGCACCGGTGGCGCCGCCTGGCACAGGGCGCAACCGATGAAGCTGTGGGCAGTGTCCGCGTGGAGCCGCCGGCGTTCATGCCGCTGCAGCTGCCGCCGCCCCCACCAGTGATGGTCGATGTCCCAACTCAGCCGGCGCCGGACATCTGCATCGAACTGCACCGCGGCACGACGTCGGTGAAGGTGACGTGGCCGATGGCCGCCGCTGCCGATTGCGCCACATGGCTGCGCGAGCTGCTGCGGTGATCCGCGTGGAGGCGGTGTGGCTGGCCGTGCAGCCACTGGACATGCGCATGGGTGCTGAGGCAGCGCTGGCGCGCGTGGTGAACGTCTTCGGCGCAGCCCGGCCCCACCATGCGTACATGTTCGCGAACAAACGCGCCGACCGTCTGAAGGTCCTCGTGCACGACGGCATCGGTGTGTGGCTGGCGGCGCGGCGGCTCAACGCGGGCAAGTTCGTCTGGCCCAGGGATGGCAGCGTGTCCCTGGCGCTGAGCCAGCCGCAGTTCGACGCGCTGGTGCTGGGGCTGCCGTGGCAGCGCATCGGCGAGGCCGGCGTCATCACGGTGCTGTAGCGCGGCTCAATTGCCGGATGTGCTGATGCGCGGCCGGCCCGGAGGCTGGCACGATCACACCCGTGATTGCCGACGACCGCCTCGACACGCTGGACCCTGAGCAACTGCGCCAGGCCATGCGTGCGCTCATGGCCGAGATAGCACGCAAGGAAGAGCTCATCGAGCGGCACCGTCGGGAGGCGGTGCTCAAGCAAGCCACCATCGACAAGCTCACGCACGAGATGGCCGTGCTCAAGCGGTTGAAGTTCGCTGCCCAGTCAGAGGCCTTCAACGCCGAGCAGAGAAGCCTCATCGAGGAGACCATCGACACCGACGTGGCCGCGGTGGCCAAGGAGATCGAGAACGTCGACCTCGGCGCCAAGGAGCCGGCACAGGACAAGAAGAAGCCCAAGCGTCAGCCACTGCCGCCCCACCTGCCTCGGCGCGAGATCCACCATGAGCCCGAGAGCACCACCTGCCGCTGCGGCTGCGCGATGAAGCGCATCGGCCAGGACGTTGCCGAGAAGCTCGACTACCAGCCTGGCGTCTTCAGCGTGGAGCGCCACATCCGCGGCAAGTGGGTGTGCTCGAGCTGCGAGACATTGGTGCAGGCGCCGGTAGCGCCGCACATCATCGACAAAGGCATCCCCACCACCAGCTTGCTCGCCCAGGTGCTGGTGGCCAAGTTCCTCGATCATCTGCCGCTGTACCGGCAGGAGTACATCTTCCAGCGCGCAGGCATGGCCATCTCGCGCTCGACGCTGGCGACGTGGGTTGGCGAGTGCGGCGTGCAGCTGCAGCCGCTGGTGGACGCCCTGGCGGCGGAGCTGCTCAAGCACGACGTGCTGCACGCCGACGAGACGCCGGTGGCGATGCTCAAGCCCGGGCTCAAGAAGACGCATCGCGCCTATATCTGGAGCTACACCACCACCAGCTTCAACCCCGTCAAGGCCGTCGTCTACGACTTCGCCGAGAGCCGTGGCGGCAAGCACGCGCGACGCTTCCTGGGGCTGGATGACGAAGGCAACGGTTGGAAGGGTCGCCTGGTCACCGACGGCTTCAACGGCTACGGCGCCTGCCACAAGCTTGGCGTCACCGAGGTCGCCTGCAACGCCCACTCAAGGCGTCGCTACCACCAGCTGTGGATCCATCACAAGAGCGCCGTGGGCGAGCAGGCCCTGAAGTTCTACAAGGAACTCTACGACGTCGAGCGCAGGATCCAGGACCTCAAGCCCCACGAGCGCCAGGCCGTGCGGCAGAAGTCCTCACGGCCGGTGGCCGATGCGATGCACCAGTGGCTGACGCAACAACGTCAAGTGGTGCCCGACGGATCGGCAACCGCCAAGGCCATCAATTACACGCTCAAGCGCTGGACGGCCTTGACCAGGTACATCGACGACGGCGACCTGCCCATAGACTCGAACTGGGTCGAAAACCAGATTCGTCCGATAGCGCTTGGGAGGGCGAATTGGTTGTTCGCCGGTAGCCTGCGTGCGGGCCAGCGTGCCGCTGCCATCATGACCCTGGTGCACTCGGCACGCATCAACGGGCACGACCCCTACGCGTACATCAAGGACGTGCTCGATCGCCTGCCCACGCAGCCCGCCAGCCGCATCGCGGAACTGCTGCCGCACAACTGGAAGCCGACTGCTGCAGGCTGACAACCTGGCCCGCCGCCACGATGGCGGTCGTTGATTGAACAGGGTGAAAGAATCCTGCTTGTGCAGGAGCAACAATGACCCAGAGCAGCAACGCGACCGCCAAGCCGCGACATCCGCCGACAGACTGGCTGGACGGCACATCTACCGAGCAGGATGGAGTCGTTGACCAGAGTAGCTTCGAGAGGCGGCTGCGACTGGAAGCGGAACTGGCCCGCCAACAGGTGACCGAGATTGCAGCAGCACGTCAACGTCATGACCTATGCGGCATGTGTGCCATCGCCGCCGCTGTGCTGCATGCGCGCCTTGTGAAGCACGGCCTCCATGCATGGTTCGTGGTGTGGCACGGCGATGGGCATGGGCACTGTTACGTTGAGTGCGGCGACTACCTCATCGACATCACAGCATCGCAGTTCGGGCGAAACGAAATCGAGATTGTTCGCAAGGATGCCAAGCCCGACGAGGTCTACTGGCAAGGACAGATCCCCTTCGGCCATCTACATCAGCTGCGCGCCCACTTGACGTGCCAAGGCTGGAAAGAGGACCAGCCTCCATAGACCGGCGACCCGATACTCTCCACCGTGCGGGACGTGTGATTACCGCGCGCATAC
>JAEYPG010000130.1 GCA_023410975.1 Pseudomonadota bacterium | reverse complement strand
GTGCTGCAGTTCCTGCCCGGCGCGGGCGAGGTGGTGGGCGCGCGGCTGGTGGGCGACGCGCGCGTGCGCGGCGTGCTGTTCACGGGCTCCACGGAAGTCGCGCGCATCCTGCAGCGCGCCGTGGCCGGGCGGCTCGATGCCGACGGGCGGCCGATCCCGCTGATCGCCGAGACCGGCGGCCAGAACGCGATGATCGTGGACTCCTCCGCGCTGGCGGAGCAGGTGGTGGCGGATGTGCTGGCCTCGGCCTTCGACAGTGCCGGGCAGCGCTGCTCCGCGCTGCGCGTGCTGTGCGTGCAGGAGGACGTGGCGGATCGCCTGATCGAGATGCTGCTGGGCGCCATGGCCGAGTGGCGCATCGGCAATCCGGACCGGCTGGCGGTGGACGTGGGCCCGGTGATCGACGCCGAGGCGCTGGCGGGCGTGCAGCGGCACGTCGAGGGCATGCGCGCCAGCGGCCGCCGCGTGCACCAGCTGGGCGCCTGCGACGCGGGCGCCCTGGCCTGTGGCACCTTCATGCTGCCCACGGTGATCGAGCTGGACCAGTTGTCGGAGCTCCAGCGCGAGGTGTTTGGCCCGGTGCTGCACGTGCTGCGCTACCAGCGCGAGGACCTGGACGCGCTGCTGGCGCAGGTCAACGCCACCGGCTACGGCCTGACCATGGGCCTGCACACCCGCATCGACGAGACCATCAGCCGCGTGCTCAAGGCCTCGCACGCGGGCAACGTCTACGTGAACCGCAACATCGTCGGCGCCGTGGTGGGCGTGCAGCCCTTCGGCGGCGAGGGCCTGTCCGGCACGGGCCCCAAGGCCGGCGGGCCGCTGTACCTGTACCGGCTGCTGTCGCGGCGCCCGGCCGACGTGATGGCACGGCTGTTCGAGCCGGACGCCACGCTGGACCTGGGCCCCTTCGCCGGCCAGATGCCGCCGGCCCTGCGCGCCCTGCACGACTGGGCCCTGCAGCAGCGCCAGCCGCAGCTGGCGCAGGTCTGCCAACGCTTCGGGCAGCGCTCGCGCGCCGGTGCGTCGCAGACGCTGCCCGGGCCCACGGGCGAGAAGAACGTCTATGCCCTGGCCGCGCGCGAAGCCGTGCTGTGCCTGGCCGGCAGCGACGACGACCGCCTGGTGCAGCTCGCCGCGGTGCTGGCCGTGGGCGGGCGCTGCGTGTGGCCGGTGGAGTGCGAAGCGCTGATGCGCAGGCTGCCCGCGGCGGCGCAAGCCAGCATCGTGATCGCCCGCGACTGGGCCTCGCCGGAGGTGAGCTTCGATGCCGCGCTGTTCCACGGCGCGGCCCCGGAGCTGCAGGCCATCCGGCAGCGGCTGGCCGAGCGGCCCGGCCCGATCGTCGGCATCGAGCGGCTGCAGCCGGGCGAAACCGACGTGCCGCTGGAGCGGCTGGTGGTCGAGAAGGCCACCAGCATCAACACGGCGGCGGCCGGCGGCAATGCGTCGCTGATGACGATCGGCTGAGCGGACTTGGAAAGCGCGGCGCGCGGGGCTCCTCACGTGTCGCCCGTTCTGCCTGGAGCGAGGGCTGGGAAGCCGATCGCTCCTTCGCGGCCCGCAAGCCACGCCGGCGCCGGTCACGCTCCTTCCCGAAAGCTCGGCGCACGGCCCGGCCTGCTGCTTGCACTGTCGGCGCATGGACACCACTTTTCTGCTCTGGGTTGCGGCCATCGTGGCCGTGGTGTTGGGCTTGGCCGGCGTGGTGCTGCCGCTGCTGCCGGGCACGCCGCTGCTGTTCGGCGGGCTGTGGCTGGCGGCATGGCTGGACGGCTACTCGCGCGTGAGCCTGCTGACGGTCGGTTTGCTGGCGCTCATGGCGCTGCTGGCCTGGCTGGCGGACTACGCCGCCGCGGCGCTGGGTGTGCGGCGTGCCGGCGCCAGCGGCCGGGCCATGGCCGGCGCGGCCATCGGCGCCGTGGTGGGCGCCTTCGCGAGCTTGCCGGGGCTGATCGTGGGGCCGGTGCTGGGCGCCATGGCGGGCGAATGGTCGGTGCGCCGCCACGCCGGCCAAGCCACCCGCGCAGGCGTCGCCGCGGGCCTGGGCTTCATCATCGCCATCGCGGCCAAGCTGGGGTTGGCGCTGGGCATGCTGGGCATGCTGGGCGTGTTCGCGTTCGCCTACTTCGTCTGAGGCTCTGCCCACCGGCGCCGTCCGGCGGTTCCGGAGATTGAGCAGACCGTCCCGACCCAAGGACGGAATGCGAGTTTCCCCAGGAAATTCCTGGGCCTTTGTCAGGGCCACCCGGGAATGCCACCTTGTCCAAACCGGCAGAAAATACCCGCCTAGTTAGTGCGGCTGTTGGGCGGCACCCAACGCTCCGGAGAAAAGCAGCAGCTCCCTGCTGCAAGCCTCGGGTTATCCGTATTTTCTTCTTGTGCATTTCCAGGCGGATTTTTTCCGTCTGAAGCGAGAAAACAATAAATCTTGGCCAAAGCGGCTTTGCTTTGAAATGGCCTGGGGAACGTCGCTGGCAGTGATGCAGCGGACCGGGGTATGCCGGGCTACGTGAACGGGCGTGCCAGCCGCGATGACAAATACGGCCGCCGGCAGCGGCCGACGACGGGAGACAAGTTTCATGCTTTATCTGAAAGAGTATTGGCTCGAAGGATTCAAGGCCGGCGAGCAGTTCATCAAGCAATGCCCGTATCCAGGCAATTCCCTAGAAGCCAGAAACTGGCGCAACGGCTGGCTGGAAGGTGCGTCCCAGGCGCTCGGTATGGACAGCTCGCCTACCTTCAAACCGCAGCCCGAAGGACATGAGCGCGACACCGCCTGGGGCTCCGAAGCGCCGGCCTCCGCCAAGTATCCGCATGCCTCCTGAGCCGCAGCTCGGTCCGCTGGTGTGGCGTTCCTCGATGCACAGCGCGCGCATGGCGGCCTGCCGTGCCTCCCGGAGAAAGCGGTGCATTCCTGGTCCAAACGAAGGCGCGCCCCGACTGAGCACCGAGGGCCGAAGTGGGCAGAGTGCAGTCCATGGACAGGCAAGATGAGTTGCGGGCACGGCGCGATGCCGTGGAAACCGAGCTCCTGGCACTGGAGCAGGCGATCCAGTGCAAGTGGCAGCGCGGTGTCGCGGCACCCTCGGAGCTGCTGGAGCGCGTGGACGCCCTGCTGGAGCGCCTGAAGCAGGTGAACCGGGCTCTGTGTCCGCAGGACGGCTCCGAGGCGGTCTGAGGACCGATGCTTCGGCGCTGTGTGGCTCCCCGGCCCGTTTCGAAGCTTTCCCGAGCCGCGTGCTCATGCCGTGGGACTTGCCCTTGCCGGAATGGTTGGGCCGGCGAGGTGGCCGGCTTGCCAGAAAGCCCGTGCTTGGAAAATCGCGCCATGAAGCCAAGGTCCATCGCCATCAGCCCACCCTGCGTCGAAACCGCGGCAACGCCATGCGCCGTACCGGTGCCCGCGCGTTCCGTGCCAGGCAGCGGGCAGGCGCTGGGATGATGCACATCGGCATGCTGCGGGCCGCGCACGAGCGCGAGCAACTGATCCTGTTCGTCGGGGCGGGCGTGTCTCAGTCGCTGGGCTTGCCGCCGTGGAGCGAACTCATCGACCACATGGCGCGCGAGCTCGGCTACAAGCCCGAGGAGTACCGCCGGTATGGCAGCGCGCTGGCGCTGGCGGAGTTCTTCCGGCTGCAGCACGGCAACATCGGTCCGCTGCGCAGCTGGATGGACCGCCAGTGGCACGCGCCCAACATGTCCGTGGCCCGCTCGCGGGTGCACGAGCTGATCGTGCGCGCCAACTTCAAGATCATCTACACCACCAACTACGACCGCTGGCTCGAATACGCCTTCGAGCATCACCAGCGCGAGTACGTGAAGGTGGTCAGCGTGGCGGACATCGCGCGCATCCGGCGCGAGGCGACGCAGATCGTCAAGTTCCACGGCGACTTCGAGAACGACGAGTCGATCGTGCTCGACGAGACCAGCTACTTCCGGCGGCTGGACTTCGAGTCGCCGCTGGACATCAAGCTGCGCGCCGACGTGCTGGGCCGCTCGGTGCTGTTCATCGGCTACAGCCTGGCGGACATCAACATCCGCTACCTCTTCTACAAGCTCTCGCGGCTGTGGAAAGTGTCGGTGCCCGGCGTGCCGCAGCCGCCCTCGTACGTCTTCCTGCCGGTACGCAACCCGGTGCAGCAGGCGGTGCTGGCGCAATGGGGCATCGAAACCATCTCGCCCGACACCGATGAAGACCCGTCGACGGCGCTGGCGGCGTTCCTGGAAGAGCTGGTGGGCGAGGCGCCGGCCCAGCCCCAAGCCACGGCAAGAAACAAGACGTAATCAGGCTTGAAGGATTCACGGTATTTGGCGGGCCACCACTTGCATGCCGTGGTTGAAACCCGCAGTAAAGCCGCTTTTCACCCACCGCCAGCACACAGGGCAAAGAAGCGGTCCCGTGCGGGAAGAGCTGCGGCCAAGCCGAGCGTGCCCGGCACCTTCGCAGGTCAAAAAGCTGCAAGCCGCCTGGCAGGTCAATCGGGGACAATAGCCACCCCGCCCCCGCAGAGCCGGCAGCGCGCATATGCAATCTATTGCCACACGGCCGTCGCCTACGGGGCCAAATCTGGTTGCTTGTCCGTCAACGTCCCGGCCCTCATGCGCTCATCGGTTGCCTGCCTGCCCAAAGGCGTGCTGACGTCGCTGTCACTCACGGCCGATCTGGCTGCGGTGAAGGCGGCCGTCGTTTACGAAAAGGATGTCGAGCTGGACAATGGCGGCCTCGTGTGCTGGATCTTCTGGCACATCCGCCGGATGGCGACGCAGGATGGCCAGCCGGTGTGGTCAGCCCGGGCCTTTCCCGCACCGGGGCACGCCGGTCCGCCCCTGGCGCTGCGCATACTCGACGGACACAGCGAACTGACGGCACATCAATTCAAAGGATTGGCCACCGCCATCGGTATCTGGGGCGCGCTGAGAAAACCGCCCATGCTGGAAAAAGCCGGCTTGTTCAACCTGCAGGCCACGTCCGAAATCCTGGGCGCCACCTTGACCGAATTACTGGCGCAGGAAACCCACTTCGGGCTCAGCGTCCGGGCGGCTGCAACGGGCTGGAACGTCGGCCCTTGAAAAGCACGGCGTCCGCCGGCGCCTTCCTCAGATGTAACAACCCTGGGACTGACCAGGGCTGATATCAGTTTCAACGTCGGCGCCGGCCCCGGACCGGTGCTTGGAGGCTGGACAGCGGCAAGGCCGCGCGTCCAAGGCTGCCCACAAAGCGCTTGCAGCCGTCCGCCGGCCGCGCAGTGCCGCTTCGATCCACCGTGTTCGGTGCGCATTTGGACGCAACGTTCACGTCCCGCCTCGATTACGGCGACGGAATACCCGCTCTACACCCTGCTCCAGGCGCCATGACGTCCCAGGGCATTGCCGTTGACGCGAATCAAGGCGGCACGCACCACCCTGCTTGCCGTTCCTCCTCCACTGGCCTGGCTGAACCTGGGGTGAAATTGACGCCCTTATTCGCTCGTGGCGTTCTCCCGATCTCGCCACCGAGTTTTTCTCCCCACTGATTGGGATTCAGCAAGAAGGGCCATCATCATGGAAAGCCAGCAATTCGTCGCTCCCGTCCAAATTTCCAAAACCGAGCAAAACCAAACTTATGAGCAGCCCCAGCGTGAGCTTCTCGGATTCAACGTGCGCGTGGTCGACAATACCGCGGACCTCGCGCGGGTGCGCCAATTAAGGTCCGCCGCATACGGGCACCATCTTCCTTTGTTGGCGGCCCAATTTGGACAGGCCGACCCGCTGGACGAGGATCCGGACGTGGTGATTTTCTGCGCCGAGGACAAGCTCACGGGTGAGATCGTGGGCTCGTGCAGAATCCAGGTCAACCGCAGCCGTCCGCTGCAGATTCACTCCTGCATCGAGGAGCCGCCCCATCTGCGCGGCCTGTTGGTTTCAGAAATCACCCGCCTGGTCGTTCAACCCTCTTATGGCGACCGGCTGGTGCGCATGGCGCTGGTCAAGGCTTGTCACTTGCACAATATCGCGACACAGGTGGCCGGCATTTATGCGGGCTCGCGGCCCGCGCTCATGCGGCAATACCGTGCCCTGGGATTTTCAGACCTGTTCGGGGACAACCGGGAGGTGCCGCTGACTTACGCCGGCGGTATTCCGCACCGGATTCTCTGGCTTGATTCCGTGCGCGCCGAGGCTGATTGGTCGGCCATGAAGCACCCTTATTACAAATTCGTCTTCAGGACGTGGCACCCGGACATCACGATCTTTGCAAGAGCTTTCACCGGTATTTCGAAGGTGCCAGTCGGCCTGGGGCACCAGCCGGCCTGAATCAAGCCTGAGCCAACCCGCCGCATGCCTGCACGGGCCTGCGGCGGGCAGCGGCTGTCCGAATCGGCCCGTGCTGGCGGCGGGCGCGGTCAGCCTTGCCTGGAATTTTCCAGCGGGCGCAGGTGGGCAGCGGCCATCCTGATCAGGTCGTCGCTGGTGTACGGCTTTCCCAAATGGCCATCCGCGCCGGCATGGCGGGCCTGGCTGATGTCCTCGGAGGTACAGCGTCCCGAAACCATGACGATGGGAAGACGCGCCACGCCCGATTGGGCCTCGAACGCCCGGATCTCGCGGATGGAGGCCAGCCCGTCCAGGCCCGGCATGTCGCTGTCCATGAGCACGATGTCCGGCCGTGGCCGCAGCGTGGTGCAGGCATGGACCGCCATGTCGCCCTGCCCGACCACGCTCACGCTCATGCCGTGCAGTTGCAGCGTGGTGCGGGCCAGCTCGGCCGTCATGGCGTCGTCTTCCGCGATGAGCACGTGGCCCTTGAGCCGCAAGGGCTCCTTCTTGTGTTGCTCGGCTCCCTTGTGGTGCAGGGACACGACGACTTTTTCAAGCGGGACGTTCAGCGTGAAGGTGGAGCCTTCCCCGGGTTTGCTGCTGACCTCCAGGGTTCCCTTCATGGCCGTGGCCAGGCGCTTGCTGATGCTCAGGCCCAGACCGCTGCCTCCCAGGCCACCCACGCTCTGGCCGCGCGCATGCCTGGAAAATGGCTCGAATATCGTGGCAAGGTTTTCTTGTGCAATGCCCACACCGGTGTCGGCCACTTCGAGCACTAGGTTTCCCCGGCCATCGGCATCCTGCACCCGCATGGTCACCAAGCCACCCTTGGCGGTAAATTTGATGCCGTTGCTGATCAGGTTGAGCGCAATTTGCCGCAGGCGGCCAGGATCGGCATGAACGTGATAGGGGCGCTGCAGGTGGTTGTTCACCCAGAATTTCACACCCTTTTCGCGCCCGATCATGTACCCCATGTTCAGCAGATCTTCCACCAAGTCGTTTAAATCGAAAACCTCAGGACGCAAGGTAACGCCGGCGGCTTCCATGCGGCCGAAATCCAGCACGTCGTTGATCAGGCCCACCAGATGCTCGCCGGATTTTGCGATCATCGCGGCCGCCTTGGCCGCCGAGGGGCTGCCAGGATCCTTTGCAATTTGATGAGTCATGGCAAGAATGCCGTGAATGGGCGTGCGCAATTCGTGCGTGATGCTGGACATCATTTCCGTCCGCATGCGCGACTCGTTCCTGGCCATTTCGAGCGCGACTTCGTTCTGTTTTTGGTACCTGCGGATCGCGCGGCTCTGGATGAGGCGCTGCTCTTCATCCCGAGCCGCCTTGCGGGCATTGAGCAGCAGCACCACGCCGAAAATGGCAACGCCCAGCGCCGTGCTGCTGCTGAAGGAATGCGCCTGCACCATCAAATACAGCACCGTCTGGCCCACCATGGGGGCTGCGTACATCACGCCCGACAGCCAGTCCGCCTCCAGCGTATGCATCGCCACGGCCGTGACGCCGCACAGGACGGCCGCCGTCCACAGCAGCGCCTCTTTCGGCGCGCCGCTGTACAGCACCAGCAGACCGATGGCGCCCAGCACCATGCTGTCCAGGAACAGCGTCACCCTGATCCAGAAAACCCATTTGTCTTGCGCCGGCTTCTTGACCTTGGCATTCGTCCATTTGAAAACCAATACCAGCCGCCACCCGGTGAACACCGCCTTCAGCACGAACCAGTACCAGACCAGAATACCGACGCTGTCATGCAGGTAAACCGCCATGACGAGGGCAAAAAATGTCGCCCCGACCGCACCGCTGCGCACCCGGCCGGCCATGCTTTCCATCTGGTCATGGTGCACCTGGGCCATCAATTCATGGTCCAGGCGGGCAATGCGCAGGATGTCGCCGTATTCGTCTGGTTTAGGGTCCTGCACCGCTTACTCCATTTTCATCGTCCTGGTGCGTGTTGAAGAAAGACCGCCTCGTGACAGGCGAATGACCGGCGTCGCGGTATGGGCACCGGGCCCGGCTTGCGCAAGGCCTTGCATTGTCCTTTGCGCATCCCGCGCCGGTGGCGCCGGCCCGGGCCGCTGCATGCCGACCTCGTGGCATATTTCGGTACCTTCTGACACGAACCACCATGTCGACTGCCGGCACTCCCAACTTTCCACTGGGCGCCCATTTGGCCGTGGCATTGCTTAAGCGGCACGGCATTCCGCAGCACAAGCACTCCACCACCATACGGGACGTTCTGGGCCTCTCATACAGCCAAGCCCATCGAAAAATCAACGGCGACTCGCCCTGGACACCTGAAGAGCTCGAAACCCTGGGCCGGCATTTCGGCGACAGTTTCACCACGATGGTGCTGGCCGCGGTGGAAGCGGACAAGCGCGTCACGGCCCAGATGGTCATAGGCAAGACCTCGGTCGAAGCCTTCCTGTGGCCGGGCGAGCGCGCCACCAACGTGGCTGAAGGCGCGCTGGTGGCCGTGCCGGTCAACGCGGAATGGCTCATTTGCCCAGTGAACAACGCGGTCAGGGACAACTGTTACCTCATCAAGCGCATCTTGATCGAGCCGCCTCCGGAGCGGCTGACCCGCGTGGCCGTGCTCGACGACGTCGAGGAGTTGGCCACGACGCTGTCGGCCTCGTTCTGTGAGGCGGGGCTGGACTCCAGCCCCTTTTTCACCGTCGAGGCCCTGCGCACGAGAATCGACGAATATGACGCCTTCGTCCTGGACTGGCTGGTGGGAGAGGAAACCGCCAAGGCCTTGATCGACGATATTCGCAAGAGCAAGCCGGAGGCACCGGTGGCGGTACTCACCGGCCAGATCGGCACCGGCCTGGCCAGCGAATCCGAAGTGGCCTCGCTCATGGCCACCCACAAGATCCTGTTTTTCGAGAAGCCGGTGCGGTTTTCCATCATCAATGCTGCGATTTCGCAGACAGCAGCGAGGAAATAGATTTCAGGAAATGTCCGTCGCCGGGCGCACCAGCGATCACGGCGTCAAAGGGCCAGGGTTTGTCGGCGCTCTCCTGGGTTTGGCGCACGTTGAAGGCCAATACCAGGGTTTCGCGGTTGGCACTGCTGCCGTTCTTCATGACCGTGGCCAGGCGCTTGCCGTTGCGCTTGGGCAGGTTCATGTCCACCACCACCAGCGCATAGGTTTTCAACGCCAGCCGGTTTGCTGCCACCGGCACCGAGGAAACGCATTCCACCTCGAATTCCAGGCGCTCGATGATCGACTGCACCTCGGCCTGGGCTCGGACGTTTTCCGTGACCAGCAGCACTTTGGACGGGGTGCCTTCCCATTCGCTGCCGCCGTCGTCCTCGGACACCACCTCGCACGGGATCACCACGTTGAAACCCTGCCGCGACGGCGAGGTGCTGCTGGGGGCGACGCTGCCGCCCAGTAATTCGACCAAGGTCTTGACCAGCGTAAGGCTCAGGCTGTCGTTGAGCTCGTCCCGCCGTTTGGCATCGAGGACAGCGGGGCCGGATGCGCTGGCTCCCGTCACAGTTTCATTCGTTGCCGGCGCTTGCGGCAATTCGCCTTCGACGACGAAGGTGACTGAACGGGTCAGCGCGTCATACCCCTTCATCGTCAGCATCAGCGAAGACGCGCGCGAAGTGCACAGCACGTGCTTGGCAATTTGGGTGAGCACCTGCACGATCTTGTCGCAATCGGCCACCACGAACAGCGGATCCTGCGGCACCACCTTGAAAAGGTGCCCATTCGAAATCACGCTGCGGTCGTAAATCTCCGTCGCGACCGATTCCAGCAGCATTGCGGCATCGAAAGTCGCGGGTTCGAGCTGCAATTGCCAAGCCTCGGCACGCGCAATGGTCAGCAGGTCGCGCAACTCCATCGACAATTTGCTGGCCGAGGCGGATATGTTTTCCACCAGCTTGTGCCGCATCGCCTGCTGGGAGGGCGATTCCATGAGCTCCAGGGAGGAGACGATCGCCTGCAGCGGCGAGCGCAGCTGGTGGCTGACCCGCGCCAGGAACGCGCTCTTGGTCACCATCGCGGCTTCCAGCGCCTGGATTCTGGATTCCTCCATGGCCTCCCGCTGCCGGTCGTGCAGCTTGCGCAGCACCGGGCCGAAGGAGGCGCCCAGCAGCACCGCCAGGAACAACAGCGCCAGCCCCAGGTGCGGATGGATGCTCCAGAACGGATGTCCCAGCAACAGCACCGGCGCGGCCGTCAGCACCATGCCTGTCCAGGCGAACCAGAAAGCTCGGGCGCCGTAGCGCAGCCCCACCGGAACGGTCAGGAAGATGAGATAGGGAGAGAGGAAGGCGGTGGCCGTCGGTGCGTCGCACAGCAGCACCGCGAGGCCGGCGCAGTCCGTGAACATCGTGAAGTACTGCAGCCGCACCAGGCCGTCGGGATGGCGCTTCAGGCCCATGACCTGGGCCAGGCCGAGCAGTACGTACAGCACTGCCAGCACCGGCGCGACCCACAGGCTGCCAAAGGCACCGTCTCGCCATGGGGAAGTCGCACCGATGATCAGCAGCGCCGCCAAGCCGTGCCAGGCGCGGCCCAACGCCCGTTGCCGTTCGAAACCGTGGCGCCCCGGCACCGAATGGGCCCCCACCCATTCGCAAAAGTCGAATTTCTTCATATGAAACGTCGCCGGCATGGCGGCGACCCCGATGAACCCAAAGTCACTGCAAATCCACCGGGCACGCAAGTGCGATGACATCGGCATCGATTGAGGCGCCCCCGAGGAGAAGCTGCCGCAAGGCCGATGAAGCTTTGCCCGGAGCCCGACTGTAAGGGCGCGACCTGGGCGGGCACCCCGGCATGGCAAACAGGTTCAAGGCATAGGGAGCGCGCAGCGAACCTCCAGCAATTCCATCCTGTGACGCTGGCTTAACATTTTCTTTCTTCTGGTGGTTATCATCAAACATCTTGTTTCACCAGACAGAAGAAGTTAAGGCTTCAACGTGGCTCCGCCGATTCGTTCTTCTTCATCTCACGAGGCGTCTGGCAACGTGTCCACACGCCGCCGCGGCATGGCGTTTGGCCCAGCCCACACGGCGGCCGCATGCGGCGACCAGGAGGTGGCGATGGCTGCCACGCATTCCAAACCCGCAGCGGCGGTACGGCCCGGCCGAGCCTGGCTGCTGAGCAACGACAGCGCCCACATGGCCCAGGTCGAGGCCGAGCTGGGCGCCGCCGAAAGCTGGCAGGTCGATTTGCGCCTGGGCTCTCTGCAGCACCTGCTGCTGCACCTGCACTGCGAAGCCTCGCCGCCGGACGTGCTGGTGTGCGGGCTGCACTTCGACGATGGCGACGCGTTCACCTTGATGCGGCTGCTGACGCACGACCCGCGCGCGCCCGCGCTGTTCCTCGTGCTGCACCAGCAGCAACGGGTGGTACTCAAGAGCGTGCTGGCCATGGCCGGCGCCTGCAACCTGAGGGTGGCGGGCTACGCGGAGCGTCCCTGGGCCGCCGGGCAGATCGCGCAGGCGCTGCATCCGTACCGCGTCGCGGTGCCGGCCCGCGCGGCGGCGACGCCGGATCTCACGGCCGAAGTGCTGCGCACGATGCTCCAGCACGACCGCCTGAGGGTCTGGCTGCAGCCGCAGTTGCACCTGGAAAGCCGGGAAGTCGTGGGCGTGGAAGCGAGCCTGCACGGCCTGGCCGAGGATGGCACGCCGCTGCCGCCCGAGCGGCTGCTGCCCGCTCTCAAGCGCCACGGCCTGCAGGAAGCCGCCACTTTGGCCCTGGCGCGCCAGACCTGCGGCTTCCTGGCGGACTGTGTGCGGGAAGGCCTGCCCCTGAGCGGCTCGATCAAGGCGTCGATGCACTCGCTGTCAGACCCCGACTTCTGCATCGAGCTGCAGCGCATCGTGCAGGACAGCAAGATCGACCCCGCCTGGATCACGATCGAGATCAGCGAGAGCGACGCGGCCGCAGACCTGTCTACCGTGATTGAGAACACGGCACGCTGCCGGCTGCTGGGCTTCAACTTGTCCATCGCCAATTTCGGCACCGCCTACTCCAGCCTGATGCAGCTGGCGCAGCTGCCGCTGTCGGAGCTGAAGTTCGACCGCTCGCTGGTGACGAACATCGACGCCGACGCGACCCGGCGCACGATCGTGGCCTCCTGCGCCGGCCTGGCGCGCGGCCTGGGACTGCGGGTGGTGGCCGACGGCGTGGAGTCGGCCTCAGAGCTGCGCGCGCTGCAGACCGCCGGCTGCACCGAAGTGCAGGGCCCCCTGCTGACGCACTCCATGTCCATGGACGCGATGCGCCAGTGGCTGCGCGGCCTCGACGGACTGCGCGTGCCGCTGGGCAAGCGGCGCGCGACCGGTCCCTGCTGAAGGCCTGGCCACGCACCCGGCCGCCGAGGCCGAGCGAGGCTCCTGCCCACGCGGCAGGAAACGGCGCGGCCATCGTGCCTTTCTCGGCTTCATCCTCCTGCGCTCCCTCCCCGCCTCGCTTCCACCCGGGCAGCGCGGCCGCTGCCTCGCGGGCGCCGTCCGCAAGCCGACGCCCGCGCGCCGCTGCGCCGGGCCCGCCGCCACCAGCACTGCCATGCACTGACAGGACAGTCAGCCCAGGCTGGCACCAAGGGCCGTGAGATGCGCCCAATCGCTGCACAAGTGCTTGTCCCTTATGGGATTTTCAGGGCTTGCCCCCGTTGGCACGGAACTTGGAATCGACAGGACCAAGGCAGCCGGAGCCGGGCGCGACGCCCGCTTCGGACCATTTCCGTCCACGATCGTCCATCTCCAGGGCATTCCATGAGCACCACGACCCCGGGCCCCGCGGCAGCGGCCACCGGACCCGACGACTCCACCCAGGTCATCTCGCTGTACCAGGCCCGCAAGAAGATCTACCCGCGCTCGGTCAGCGGCACCTTCGCCAAATGGCGCTGGGCCCTGGTGTGGCTCACGCAAATCGTCTTCTACGGGCTGCCCTGGCTGATGTGGAA
>JAEYPG010000094.1 GCA_023410975.1 Pseudomonadota bacterium | reverse complement strand
GGCAGCTCTACAAGAGCACGGGCGACTACGACTCGATGCTGACCATCTGCACCGGCTTGTTTGTCGTCGGTTCGCTGATGCTGCTGCCGCTGGGACGGTATCCGCGTTTCGAGGCGGCCAGGCCCTCCTGAAGCCACAGCGGCGGCAAGCCGCGAGGCGGCTCTGTTGCAACAGCGTTCACACAAGGAAAGTCGTAACCCATGCGGAGCGCAGTTCCTCTGGGAAGCCGGTCAGGCTGCGGCCGGCAAACAGCTGGCCTTCGGCAACTATGCGGGTCGCTGCTCATCGGGCGATCAAGAAACTCCACCGCGCAGCCCACCCGGCTCAGTTCCTCGATCAGCACCATCCAATGCACGTAATTGCGCACCAGACGGTCCGGCTCGGTGACCAGCAAGCAGTTGATCTCGCGCGCCTTGGCAGCATCGCGCAACCGATCCAGCCCGGGCCGTGCCAAGGTCGCACCACGCAGCTCTCATCGCGAAACACATGCGGTGGCTCAAGTTCCCAGCCGTCGGCGGCATGTGCTCGGACGTGGTCGTTTAGAAGTTCGAGCTGCTGCTCGATGGTCTGTCGATCGACCTGATGGCTGGTCGATACGCGCACGTACAGGGCGATCCGAATGCGGGCGATCCTGACTTACCTCCACCGGGGCGCCGGCGACCGGCTCCACCGGTACGCTCGGCTTGACAGTCGCCCACTGCAGAAAGAGTTGGTACGTTCGATCCCAGCGTTGTTGGCCGACGGGAATTGCCACCCCGCTGCGCCGCACGCTCCAGTCCGCTCGTCGCGGCCGCTGGTTGCCGTTCATCGCGTCCTCCGCTGTGCACGACATCGAGCGGGGCAGAGTACGGCGCGGAAAACTCGACTCGTGGCCGCTGGGGACGCGGCCAGCTGAGCTGTAGCCGCTCGCAGCGGATCAGGCAAAACTTGTCACTTGTGATAAGGCCATTGAGCGCACGATCTCCTGGCTGCACCAGATGCGTCGGCTGCGCACGCGCTTTGAGAGGCGTGCTCACATCCACCAGGCCTTTCTGACCCTGGGCTGCGCGCTCATCTGCTGGAACCATTTGCTGCCTTCGTAGAGCAAAAAGTTAAGCTTCTAGTTGTGTGAACGTTGATTGACGCCCACTCCATCATGCAAAAGCATGCTGCTATTGAGATAGGTCTTATCTATCAAAATAGTTGCGTCGAAAGATGAAACTGGCTGATGGGCAAACGGTCCACCATGAGTACCAGCAGCTACGTCGCACCAAGCAGCCTGCTCCGTTGAGTATGCATCTTGTTTTACATATGCGCGATTGACGTGCGGAGGCATGCAGACGTCCCTGTGCCTACTCGCCGTACCTAGACGTGCCAATGCATTTATGTCGAGTCTGATGCATGCTCAACGTTTTCTTCTGCTGAACCTGCACAGCAACCACCGGCAAAATCCGTGTGACGGCCGACTCGGTTTGCCGCACCAAGAATCGCTTCTTATGTGGTCAATTCAGCCAGCGCACTACTGAGGTGCTGCTCGAAGCCGCCGCCGGCCCTTCGCTGCACGAACAGCGCCGCGAGCCCGAGCCTTTGGGCCAGTGCCATGCCCTGCTCCAGGCCGAGCACGGTTAGCGCGGAGGACCAGGCGTCAGCCCGCATGCATTCTTCGTGCAGCACGCTCACCGAGGCCAAGCCGTGGCTGATGGGCTCGGCACGGTGCGGATTAATGGTGTGCGACCAGAACCGGCCTTGTTGGTCACGGTAGCAACGCCAAGCATCCCCCGACGTAGCAATGCTGAGTCCGTGCAGCGCCACGCGGTTGTTGGCGGGCTGGCCGTCCGGCATAGCAACGTCCACCCACCAAGGCTGTCCGTCGGGACGCAGTCCGCAGCCCCGCAGTTCGCCGCCGACTTCGGCCAGAACGTCGTGGAATCCCAGGCTGCGCATGCATAGGCATAGCACCATGCGGTCCACCGAATGGCCTTTGGCGATGGCCGAGAGATCGAGCGCGACGCCGCCTGGCTGGTGCGCATCGAAGCGCAGCGCTTTCCATCTGCCGGTTGCGGCTTTGCCGGGAGCTCTCGCAGGTGGCTCGTAACCTGGTACGTCAAAGCGGCTCTGAGGGCCGAAGCCCCAATGGGCCACTGCGTGCCCCACGGTCGGGTCAAAAGCCCCACCACTGGTTTGAGCCACTTCCAGTGCGCAGGTCAGTACCTCGGCGAAGGCCGCGGGCAGTGACTGCCAGTGGCCCGGCGCCGCGGCGTTGAAACGGCTCAGGTCCGAGTCGGGCCGCCACTGGCTCATTTGTGCCACCACCAAGTCCAATTCGGCCTCGACGGCCCGGCGGATGGGCGCCAGCGCCGGCGCCGGCGGCCCCGACCAGCGCAGCTGCCAGCCTGTTCCCATGGTGTGGCCTTCGAGCATGTGCACGCGCGCACCCAGGACCGGCCAGCGCTCCTCAACGTGCAGCGGAACGAACACCCGCGGCGCCGGCTTGGTACGGGACACGCCTTCGGATACCGGATTCATTGCGAGCGAGACTGGGACACTAGGGCATTACTTCCAGCGTGGCGTTGTAGGCCGCGCGCTGCACCGGCGCAGCCAACGTACCGCGGCTGGCAGTACTGTTCGCCGAGGCGGAATTGGCATTGAGCCAGTACATGCCTGGCTTGTCCCAGCGGATGGCGACCTAGCCCTGTGCGTCGGTGGTGAAGGCCTGGTCTTGCAACTGGTCCCGGTAGCGAATGCCGCCCGGCACGAGCGTGACCTTCAAGCCGGCCAGCGGCCGGCCGTCGAGCAGGAAGCGCAGCTGGGCCTGCGAGCCGGCCACGAAATCGCTGGGATGTGTCACGGGCACCATTTCCAACCCGCGCCCGCTGGGCTGCAACGCACCCGTGCTGGGTTTGCCTGCGGTGACGAAGCTCTCGACGCGGTTGATGCTGGCAATCACGTTGAGATCCTGTGCATCCGCGGGGATCGAGCTGGCGAGGCTCGCCGTGGTGCCGCGCAGCCGCCGCGTCTGGCCGCCCTGGCGGAAAGTGGCCATCACGGGCTCGCTCAGCACCGCAATTCGGTAGGTACCCGGCTGGCGCAGCAGCACGTTGAAGGTGCTGCGGTAGCGGCCGCTGCCGGCATTGGCGGGCTGCACCGCCGAGCCATCCGGCGCAGTGACCTGCAGCCCGGTCAGCGGCAGGGCCATGTGCTCGAAATAGAAGACCTCGCTGGAGATGGCCGCGTCCACCGTGACCTAGGCCTCCTGGCCGGACTCCGACAGCACGGTGGCCGAAGGCAGCAGCCAGACCCGGTGCGCATGCGCGGCCCAAGGCAAGGTTACGGCCACCGCCAGGATCCATGCCGGCGCGCGGCGGCGCAAAGAGATAGGCATCGTCTCGAACTCCTTTCGAAAGGGATGAAAGATCAAGGTTTGACTTCGGCGCTGACGGTGCCGAACTCGTGCTGGCCCTGAACCTGCATACGCGCCGGGGCGCCGGCAGCGGCGGGCCAGCGCAATGGCAGGCGCAGCTGCTCGCGCCCTCCCACCTCGCGCACCGCCTCCACGACAAGTTGGTATTCGCCTGGCGGCAGTCCCTGCAGCGGGGCACGAGTGTCGGAGAACGTGAACCGGTACTCGCCGGGCGGGCGCGTGGCACTGCTGACGCCGTCCACGGGCAGACTCAGCTCGCGCCCGCTCTTGCGCCACCAGCTGCGCAGGTCCTTGAGCCACTTGGCACCCTCGTTGTTGAATTTCTTGAGGTCGTACCAGACGGCCAGGTTGCCCACGAGGCTCTGGTCGGGCTTTTCCAGCCACGCCGCCACGTAGGGCCGGTGGTACTCGGCCACCGCCAGGCGCGGAAGGTCAAGCGACACAGCCAGGCCCGCGGCCAGCCTTGGCAGCGTGGTGCCCGCGGCCGCGAGAGCGATGGGAATGCGTAGACCCCCTCAGCACTTTCACAAGCAGCCGGCCATAGTCACCGAGCGGCTCGTTGGTGTAACTGCCGATGTCAACGGGCATGTCCATATGTCCCTTGTTGCCCAGGATGCCTGGCATAGCCTTTCGCGTCGACCTGGCTGCCGGGACAGGCTAGCAACCGGCCACGGCTCAAGACGTTAACAATGGCGCGCGCCACGACGGTGTCGGTCAAGGGGGTGTCGGCACATCAATCCATGGCATGCGCGACGATATCCAGTGCGCATTGCATGACGCCTGGAACTGCGCTGCTAACTCGGCGCCAGCGGTTGCCGGGCAGCCGGCGCTGATGACGCTGCACTGAAACCGGACTGGTCGCCCACGAGACGGCGACTTCGAAGCTGACGCTGTCCATCGCCGGCACTGACCACGCACTGCGGGCCGTGGTGCTACCGTTCATTACCGCGCTGCGGCCGCATGCACCAGGAATGCGGGTGGCGGCGCGATCTATCGACGACAGCCAGGTACAAACCCAACTGGAGCATGGCGACATCGACCTGGCGCAGATGGCGCCCGGATCGACGCCGGCGGAGCTGCACGCGCGGCGGCTGTTCGACGAGCGCTACGTCTGCGCGTTGCGCGCAAACCATCCCGACGCGGGTGGCGGCTGCCTGTCGCTCGAGCGCTTCTGCGCGCTGGAGCACGCCCTCGTGTCCTACGCGGGGGGCGGCTCCAAGAGCGTGACGGACGAGGCACTCGCGCGGCTGGGATGGCAGCGGCACGTGGCGGTGTCGGTGAACAACTTTCTGGCGCTGCCCGACGTGCTGCACGCCACGGACCTCGTTGCGGTCGTGCCGCGGCGGCTGGTGCTGGGCGCTGCGGGCCTGGCACTGCTGGAGCCGCCCATTGACATTCCCGTCTTCACCAAGGTGGCCGTCTGGCATGAGCGCACGCACCGTGACCCGGGCCACCAGTGGGCCCGGGCCCTGCTGTTCGAGCCCGCTCAAGTGGCGACGCCTGAAGCCCGGTTCGACTGGCGTAAGAACGTCAGCCCGCACGCCAAAAGTGGCACCGCGCCTCAGCGCAGCTGGAACAACTCCTGGTGGAAGTGCCGTGACGGCAGCCCATGCCTGAGCAAGTCCTTGCGCAGGGCGTGACCGAAGGCGGGCGGGCCGCAGAACCACACGCTGGCCTCGCGCCAGTCCGGCACCGCGGCACGCAACCGTTCGCCATCGAGGCGGCCATCGCACTCGTCCATCAGGACATGCAGCCGCACGCCAGCGAAGTGCGCATCGGCCTGCAGCTTCTCGATGGCCGCCGGCTCGTAAACCGCCGTGGGATGGAAAAGGTCGACCTCCACGCGGCGGCCTTGCGCCGCCAGCTGCTTCATGCGCGCGACGAAGGGCGTGATGCCGATGCCCGCGCCGATCCAGACCTGCCGCGGCGGCCCGCCCTCGAAATCGAAGCAGCCGTAGGGGCCCTCCACCGTCACCGGCATGCCCACCTTCAGCCGCTCGTGCAGCCGGCCGGTGTGGTCGCCCAGCGCCTTGGTGATGAAGGTGATGCGCCGCTCCTGCGGGTCCCAGGCCGAGGCGATGGTGTAGGGGTGCGCGCCTTCGCGCGGGTCGGAGGTTGCGAACGCGAACTGCCCAGCCGCGTGGCCCGGCCAGCCGGGCTGCAGCGCCACGCGCGACTCCAGCACGCGCAGCGCGGGGTGGTAGGCCAGCGCGTCGATGACGCCCGCCACCTTGCGCCCGGCGCCCACGCGCCCGGCCAGCACCAGCACCGCGGCCACGGTGCCGCCCAGCATCAGCGCCGCCATCAGCCAGCCCACCGGCTGACGCCAGTACGAAAACTGCAGCAGCACCAGGGCGTGGTAGGCGAACACCAGGTAGGCCACGGCCAGCCACTTGTGTGTCTGGCGGAACAGGTGATAGGGGAAGCGCTTCACCAGCGCCAGCACCATCAGCAGCGCGGCGGCGTAGAAGACCCATTCGCCCAGCTGCTCCGCCAGGCCGCGCTGGCTGCGCAGCCAGCCCTCGACGGCGCCGAACTGCGAGGGGTCCGGGCGCGGGCCGCGCGGCGGGCGCACCAGCCAGCCCCAATGAACCATCCATTTGGTGCCTTGCCCCATCCACCAGTGCAGCACCGCGGCCACCAGTGCCGTGATGCCCAGCCACTTGTGCAGGCGATAGAGCTTGTCCAGCCCGTCCAGGTGCGGCTCCAGCCACGTCGGCCGCAGAGCCAGCAGCATCGCCACGCTCATCGCGCCCAGGGCGATGACGCCGCTGAGCTGCATGAACACGGTGCGGAACGGGAAGTAGCCAAAGGGTTGCGGCCACAGCGAGTCAGCCAGTAGCCACGCCGCGGCCAGCACCGCCAGGATGGCGGCCAGTGAGACTTTGATGCGGTTCATCACGTCAGGCAGTCATGCCGCGCGGAAAGTGGAACGGGGGGCGCACGAGGTCCATCGACACATCACGCGCCTCCCAGCGCCTTGAACAGCGTCAGGCGGTTGCCCTGTTCCGTGAGCTGAAGTGCAACCAGTTCCTGCTGCGCCGTCCACAGCGTGCGCTGGGCGTCGAGCACGGCCAGCGCGCTTTCTGCACCCAGGCGCCGGCGCTCGGTCACCAGGCGCAGGCTGGTGGCGTAGGCCTCCACCAACGCCCGTTGCGCCGTGATGCGCTGGCCCAGGCTGGCGCGCTCGGCCAGGGCGTCGGCCACCTCGCGGAACGCGGCCTGGATGGCCTTGTCGTAGGCAGCCAGACCAGCCTCCTGCTGCGCCCGTGCATAGTCCAGCGCCCCCTGCCGCGCACCGCCGTCGAAGATCGGCAGCGCCAAGCTCGGGATGAGGGTCCAGGCGCCGCTGCCCGCAGCGAACAGGCCGCCCAGCGCGCTGCTGGCCGTCCCGGCCGCGGCCGTGAGCGACAGCGTGGGAAAGAAGGCCGCACGCGCCGCCGCCACGTCGGCGCTTGCCGCGCGCAGAGACAGTTCGGCCGCGCGCACGTCGGGCCGGCGCAGCAGCACGGTCGAAGGCAACTCAGCCGGTACCGCCACCAGCGCTGTCGCACGGTCCACGCCTTCCTGTGCCTGGTCACCACCTCCGGGCAGCAGCGTCGCCGGCGGCTCGGCGCCCAGCAGCAGGCGCAGCGCGTTGAGATCCTGGGCGAGCTGCTGTGCCACTTGGGCGGAGGCGCCGCGCGCGGCCTGCACCGCCGCCTCGGCCGTGGCCACGTCCAGCGGCGACGCTGCGCCCAGCGCCTGGCGGCGCTGTGTCAGCGCCAGGCCCTGTTCGCGGCTGTCCAGGGTCTGCTGCGCCAGGGCTTCGAGTTGCCGGTCCGCCGCGAGCGTGAGCCAAGCCTGGGCCACTTCCGCCACCAGCGCGGCCTGCACGCCCACGCGGGTCTGTTCGGTGGCGAGGTAGCTGGCCAGCGCCGCATCGCGCAAGCTGGCCAGGCGCCCCCACAGGTCCAGCTCCCAGGCCGTGGCACCCAGCGACACGCTAAGCTGCCGGGTCGTCTTGCCGGCACTGTGTGTGGCGGTGCTGATGGCACCAGCGCTGACCGTGGGCAGCCGCGCCGCGTCGTTGATGCGGTACTGGGCGCGGGCGGCCTGCACGTTCGCGGCGGCCACGCGCAGGTCGCGGTTGTCGGCCAGCGCCAGCTCGATGAGCTGCGCCAAGCGCGCGTCGCTCACCAGTGAGCGCCAGTCCAGCGCCGCGTTGGCACGCAGCGGGGTCCCAGGTGTGCCGACGACGGCGCTTGCGGCCAACGTCGCCGGCACGGGCAGCGCCGCAGCGTTGGTATGCGAGGGGGCCACGGTGGTGGCGCAGCCACCCAGCAGCGCGGACACGGCCGCGCCGAGAAGGCAGCGCTTCAGCGTGAGAGCCTTCATCGTGCGCCCTCCTCGGCGACAGCCAAGGGACGCTGCCGCGGCGCCTCGCCGCGGCGCCGGTCGAAAAGCCGCCGCACCACCACGTAGAACACCGGCACGAACAGCAGCCCCAGCACCGTGGCGCTGAGCATGCCGCCCAGCACCCCGGTGCCGATGGCGCGGCGGCTGGCCGCACCTGCGCCGGTGGCCAGCACCAGCGGCAGCACGCCGAACATGAAGGCCAGCGAGGTCATCAGGATCGGCCGCAGGCGCAGGCGCACCGCTTGCAGCACCGCGTCCACCAGCGCGGCTCCTTGGGCCTGCCGCTGCTGCGCGAACTCGACGATCAGGATGGCGTTCTTGGCCGAGAGTCCCACCGTGGTCAGCAGCCCGATCTGGAAGTACACATCGTTGGCCAACCCGGCGCCCCAGGTCGCCAGCACCGCACCCACGATGCCCAGCGGCACCACTAGCATCACCGAGAAGGGCACGACCCAGCTCTCATAGAGGGCTGCCAGGCACAGGAACACGAACAGAATCGACACGGCGTACAGGGCTGGCGCCTGCGAGCCCGACAGCCGCTCCTGGTAGGACTGCCCGGCCCATTCGAAGCCGATGCCCTTGCCCACCTTCTCCTGCAATTTCGCAACCAGTTGCTCGGCCACGGCCATGGCCTCGCCCGAGCTCACGCCTGGAGCAGCCGCGCCCACGATCTCGTAGGAAGACAACCCGTTGTAGCGCTCCAGCTTCGCCGCGCCGCTGCCCCACTCCACGCTGGCGAAGGCACCGAAGGGCACCATCTGCCCGGCACTGTTGCGCACGTGCCAGGCCAGGATGTCCTGCGGCTGCATGCGATAGGGTGCGTCGCCCTGCATGTAGACCTTCTTGACACGGCCGTTGTGGATGAAGTCGTTCACGTACTGGCCGCCCATTGCGGCCGAGAGGGTGCTGTTGATGTCGGCGGTGGAAAGGCCCAGCGCGGCGGCCTTGCGGTCGTCGATGCTGACCTGCAGCTGTGAAGCCGCCTGCAGCCCGCTGGCGCGCACGTTGGTGAGAAGCGGGTCCTGCGCCGCCAAGCTGATGAACTGGTCGCGCGCGGCCTGCAGCGCCTGCTGGCCCAGGCCGCCCAGGTCCTGCAGCTCCAGCGTGAAGCCCGCGGCGCTGCCCAGGCCGCGCACCGCGGGCGGCAGCATCACGAACACGCGTGCGTCGCGCACTCCGGCGAGCTCGCGCGTGAAGCGTCCGGCCAGGGCCTGCGCCTTGTGCTCGGCCGCACGGCGCTCGGCCCAGGGCTTCAACCGCACGAACAGGTTGGCGCTGGACTGGTCGCCGCTCATGCCGCGCAGCGCGATGTAGCCCGCGACCTCGGGTTGCTTGGCCAGGTAGCCCTCCACCTGCTGCAGCACGCTGGCGGTACGCGCGTCCGTGGCTCCCGGTGGCAGCTGAACCATGGCCATGAGCAGCCCCTGATCCTCGTCGGGCAGGTAGGCCGTGGGCAGCCTGCTGAAACTCCAGGCCAGCCCGACGGCCAGCAGGCCGTAGATCGCCAGCATCCGACCGCCACGCCGCAGCGTGCGCGCAACCACCGACTGGTAAGCATCGCTGCCCTGCTCAAAACGGCGGTTGAAGCCGGCGAAGAAGCGTCCCAGCCATCCCAGCGGTCCGTGCGAGGGGTCGTGGCCACCGCGCCGCAGCAGCGAGGCGCACAGCGCTGGCGTGAGCGTGAGCGCCACCAGCACCGACAGCGCCATGGCCGAGACGATGGTGATGGAGAACTGGCGATAGATCACGCCGGTGGAGCCGCGGAAGAAAGCCATGGGCACGAACACCGCCGACAGCACCAGCGCGATACCCACCAGCGCGCCGGTGATCTCACCCATGCTGCGCCGCGTGGCCTCGCGAGGGCTGAGGCCCTCCTGCGTCATCAGCCGCTCGACGTTCTCAACCACGACGATGGCGTCGTCCACCAGCAGCCCGATGGCCAGCACCGCACCGAAGAGCGTGAGCGTGTTGATCGAAAAGCCCGCCAGCGCCAGCACGCCGAAGGTCCCCAGCAGCACCACCGGCACGGCGATGGCCGGGATCAGCGTGGCGCGCAGGTTCTGCATGAACAGGCCCATGATCAGCACCACCAGCGCCATGGCCTCGGCCAGCGTGATCAGCACTTCCTCCACCGAGGCCTTCACGAAGGGCGTGCTGTCGTAGCCGATCTCGGCCTTCATGCGGCTGGGGAAGTACGGGGCCATCTGGTCCAGCTTGGCCTTGACCGCGTTGGACACCGCCAGCGCGTTGGCGCCCGAGGCCAGCTTGATGCCCATGCCGGCGGACGGCCGGCCGTTGTAGCGCGACTGGAAGCCGTAGCTCTCGCTGCCGAGCTCCACGCGGGCCACATCTGCCAGGCGCACCACCGAGCCGTCGGTGGAAGACTTGACCACCACGTCGTTGAACTGCGCCACTGTGCGCAGCTTGCTGCGCGCGGTGACGGTGGCGGTGAGCGCCTGGTCGGCTGCCGCGGGCAGCGCGCCCAGGGCTCCGGCCGAAACCTGCGTGTTCTGGCTGGTGAGCGCGGCGCTGATGTCCGAAGGCATCAGCGCGTACTTCTGCAGTTGCGTGGGGTCCAGCCAGATGCGCATGGCATAGGCCGAGCCCATGGTCGTGACCTCTCCCACGCCGTCGATGCGGCTGAACTGGTCCACCAGCGTGCTGGCCACGTAGTTGCCGATGTCGGCCGCCGTCACCGATGGGTCGTCGGAGGTCAGGTTGGCGATGAGCAGGTAGTCGGTGCCGGTCTTGGTCACCGTCACGCCCTGGCTCTGTACCGCCTGGGGCAGCTGCGTCATCGCTTGCTGCACCTTGTTCTGTACCTGCATCTGCGCCACGTTGGGATCAGTGCCGGCAACGAAGCTCAAGCTGACGTTGGCACTGCCGTTGGCGCTGCTGGTCGAGGCCATGTTGAGCAGCCCGTCCAGCCCGGTCATGCGCTGCTCGATGACCTGGGTGACGGAATCCTCCACCGTCTGCGCCGAGGCGCCGGTGTAGGTAGCGTTGACGCTGATGCGCGTGGGCGCGATGTCGGGGTACTGCTCCAGCGGCAGCGTGCTCAGCGCCAGCGCGCCGGCGAGCATCACGACGATGGCGATGACCCAGGCGAAGATGGGTCGGTCGATGAAGAAGCGTGCCATGGCGACGTCTGCCTCAACGTGCCGCGGAGGCCGCATCGGCTGCCGGCGCGGCCATCGCCACCACCGCGGTGTTGGCCGCCACGGGGCGCACGATTTGCCCTTCGCGCACCTTGCCCGTGCCCTCGACGATGAGGCGGTCGCCACTGTGCAGGCCCTGCGTCACACGCCAGCGCCCGTCCACGGCTTCGGCCACCGTGACGGCGCGGCGCTGCACCTTGTCATCGGCACCGACCACCAGAGCGCTGGCCTCGCCGCGGGCGTTGCGTGCGATGCCGGCCTGCGGTGCGAGGATCGCCGCCGGATCCTGCGCCTGGTCGAGCACCGCACGCACGTACATGCCCGGCAGCAGCAGGCCCTCGGGGTTGGGCACCTCCGCGCGCAGCGTGACAGCCCCGCTGGTGGTGTTCACGGTCACACCACTGACCTGCAGCTTGCCGAGGTGCGCGTAGGTGGATCCGTCCTCCAGCTTCAGGCGAATGGCCAGCTCGCCACCCTGCAGTGCGCCGCTGGCGAGCTGCTTGCGCAGCTTGAGCACCTCGACACTGCTTTGCGGCACGTCCACCAGGATCGGGTCCAGCTGCTGCACCGTGGTCAGCGCCGTGGCCTGGTTCGCCGTGACCAGCGCCCCGGGCGTGACCGTGGAGGTTTCGATGCGGCCAGCGATGGGCGCGGTGATGCGGGTGCGTCCCAGGTCGATCTCGGCGCTGGCCAGCGTGGCCTGCGCGGTGTCGAGATCGGCCTTGGCCTGCTGCAGCGCCGCCTGCGCGTCCTCCAGGTCCTGTCGCGTGCCGGCGTCGGCGGCGATCAGCTCCTGCTGGCGCCGCGCCTTCAGTTCCGCCGCGCCCAGCGTGGCCTGGGCGCGTGCCACGCCGGCGCGGGCGCTGCGCACGGCAGCCTCGTAACTGGCCGCGTCGATCTGGTAGAGCGGCTGGCCTGCTCGCACGACGGAGCCCTCGCGGAACAGCCGCTCACGCACGAGGCCGCCTACCTGCGGACGAATCTCCGCAACGCGTGCCGCCACGGTGCGCCCGGCCAGCTCGGTGCGCAGTGCAAGCGGCTGGGCCGCCAGCGTGACGACGCCGACCTCGGTGGCCAGCAGTGCCTGCTGCGGCGCCTTGGCTTCGCCGGGCGCGCAGCCGGTGGACAGGACGGCGGCGGACAGCACGGCCAGGAGGCTGCCGCCCCACCACGAATGGGCCTGAAGGCCAACAGGAGCCAGTGGAATTTGTTCTTTGAGCATGCCGCGATGCTGCGAAGCAAATATGCAGAGAAATTGAAGATCCGCCGTCATGGCCTGGGCTTGGCCTTCGAGGGGCGTGGCTGCGGTCCAATAGCGCCCATGCGCATTGGCATCTCGACCCGGCTCTTCCTGGCCGTGCTGGCGACTGCGGGGCTGGCCGTCGTGCTGGTCAGCGCGGCGGCACGATGGAATTTCGAACGCGGCTTCCTGGGCTATCTCAACGAGATGGCAGCCGAAGGCATGGTGGAGGTACTGCCACGCCTGGAGCAGGCCTATGCCGAGCACGGCAGTTGGGACGGGCTGCGTGAAGGACCGCCGCGGCGCTGGTTCAAGCTGCTGCGGCCACAGCCGGGTCGCGACGCGCCGATGGACGTGGTACAGCGTGCACAGGCCGAAGGCCCGCCCATGTCCGACCTCACCGGCGCGATGCTGCGCCTGGGGCTGCTCGACGCGCAACTGCAGTGGGTGGCCGGCTACCGCGCTATCACTCCGGACATGCGACGCCAGCCGGTGGTGCACCAGGGCCGCGTTGTGGGCTGGCTGGTGCTGGCACCATTCGAGCAAGTTGCTGACGCTGGTGACCAGCGTTTCCAGCAGGCGCAGAACCATGCCACGCTGGCCACCGAAGTGCTGGCGCTGCTGCTGTCGGCGCTGATCGCATGGTGGGTCTCCGGGGCACTGCTGGAGCCGGTGCGACGCGTGGCGCGCGCCACGCACTTGCTGGCCGCTGGCCACCACGAGGTACGGGTGCAGGTGCGCGGCCGCGACGAGGTCGGCCAGCTTGCGCGCGACTTCAACCACCTCGCGCACACGCTGGAGCGCAACGAGGCGCTGCGGCGCGAGTTTGTGGCCGACGTGTCACACGAGCTGCGCACGCCGCTGGCAGTGCTGCGCGGCGAGCTTGAAGCGCTGGAGGACGGCATCCGGCCGCTGAACCAGGCGGCCGTGTCCTCGCTGCAAGGCGAGGTGGCGCGTCTAGGCGAACTGGTGGACGACCTGTTCGAGCTGGCGCTGTCGGACGCCGGCGCGCTGAGCTACCGCATGGCACCGCTGGACCTGGGCGTGTTGCTGCGCCGCGCCGCAGACACACATCAGGCGCGCTTCGAGGACGGCGGACTGCGCCTGGAGCTGACCCTGCCCGAGGGACCACTGTTGCTGCAGGGCGACGAAGCACGGCTGCTGCAGCTGATGGACAACCTGCTGGAGAACAGCCGCCGCTACACCGACGCGCCGGGCATCGTACGCATCGATGCCCGGCCCGTGCCCGAGGGCTGGCAGCTCAACGTGCACGACAGCGCGCCGGGTCTGCCCGAGGAGCTGCTGCCGCGGATGTTCGAGCGCTTTTTCCGTGCCGACGGCTCGCGCAGCCGCGCCAGCGGCGGCGCAGGCCTGGGGCTGGCGATCTGCCGCAACATCGTGCAGGCGCACGACGGGCGCATCTCGGCGCACTTGTCCACGCTGGGCGGCGTGTGGATCGAGATCGTGCTGCCGCGCGCGGAGCAGCGGGCATGACGACGCGGCCGGTACTGATCGTCGAGGACGAGGTCAAGCTCGCGGCGCTGCTGGCGGACTACCTGCTCGCCTCGGGGCTGGATAGCGTGGTGGTGCACGATGGACTGCAGGCCGTACCGGCAGTGCGCGCACACGCACCCTGCGTGGTACTGCTCGACCTGATGCTGCCCGGGCAGGATGGCATGGCGGTGTGCCGCGAGCTGCGAGCGTTCACGCCGGTACCCATCATCATGCTCACCGCCCGCGTGGCCGAGGTGGACCGGCTGCTGGGCCTTGAACTGGGCGCCGACGACTACCTGTGCAAGCCCTACAGCCCGCGCGAGGTGGTGGCTCGCGTCAAGGCGCAACTGCGCCGCAGCGCCTGGGGCGCGGGTGCACCGCCGGCAGCGTCCGCCGGCCTCGGCCTGGACGCCGCCACGCTGCGCGCCACGGTCAACGGCTCGCCCCTGGACCTGACGCCGGCGGAGTTCAGGCTGCTGCGCGTGCTGGCTGAGCAGCCTGGACGGGTGTTCTCGCGCGACCAGCTGCTGGACCGGCTGCACGAAGACGGCCGCGCCGTCACCGACCGGGTGGTGGACAGCCACATCCGCAACCTGCGCCGCAAGTTTGAGACCGCGCCCGGTGGCGTCAACCCCATCCGCTCGGTCTATGGCGTGGGCTACGCCTATGAGTGGCCGTCGGCGTAGCCGCGTCAGGACAACGGGGATCCACTAAAGTCGCTGTAGCGAGAGATTTTCGGATCACAAGAGTCACGTCTCAGACAGATTTCCTTTTCTGTTGAGATTTCACCTATTTGACATCAGCGCGATTGCCGCCTGATTCATCTAGTCTTTCGCATAGACTGCACTTCTGCGTCGATCTACGGCCAGCAGCTCCGATTCCGGATGCGAGCCAAGTGCCGTTGAAAGGCGGCGGCAAATATTGATCGGTAGTTGGCTCAGTCAGCACCTGCAGGTGCCACCTTGAAACTGCGAATGCTGGCCGATGTCGCCAGCATTGCCATCACCAGTGCCAAAGCCACGCCTGCCAGTGTCATGGATGCCATGCGCACACCCAAAGCCTGCGCCAGCGGGCCGGCCAGAAAGGCGCCGACGGAGATCAGCGTCGGGTTGAGCATCAGCAGGCTGGAGATGCGCCCGCGCATTGCCGCTGGCGCCGACATCTGCAGCGACGCTGCGTTGCTGGCGTAGTGCGCCATCTCGGCCGCGCCAGCGAAGGCCACGCAGACGATGGCCAGCGGCAGCGACGGGCTCATCGCCAGGCCGAAGATGGCCATGCACATGACCGAGATCCACAGCACCTGCAGCAGCGCCTGGCGCTGCACCCAGGCCACCCGGTGTGCCACCATCCCGCCCAGCGTGCCGCCCACACCCACCGCTGTAAGCAGCCAGCCCAGCTCCCGCGGTCCGGCGGAGAAAGTGTCCTTGGCAAAGATGGGCAGCAGCGTGCCCCACACCGGCACCGTCAGCAGAAACGGCAGCGCGCCCAGCAGCAACAGCATGCGCAGCTGCCGGTCGGAAAATGCGAAGTGAAACCCTTCCAGAAGGGAGCTTCTTGCCGAACCGTGCCCAGGGTCGGCGGCCTTGTCGGGCATCGCGGTTTGCAGAATGACGCAGGCCGACGCCAGGTAGAGCAGCGATTGCAGGAGAAAGCAGCCTGCGGCGCCAACGGCGGCGATGATGTAGCCGGCCAGCGCCGGTCCGACGATGCGCATCAGGGAAAAGCTGGTGGTGTTGAGCGCCACCGCCTTCATCCTCATTTCGCGCGGCACGAGCTCGAAGGCTGCAGTCATGCGCGCCGGGCGGTCCATCACGTTGGATGCTCCCATCAGCACCGTGAAGACGAACAGTAGCCAGTTGCTGACGTTGCCCAGCGCGAGGATGGCGGTGAACGTCAACGAGACAGCGCAAGCCAGCAACTGGCTGGACCACAGCAACTTTCTGCGGTCCCAGCGATCCGCAGCCAGGCCGGACAGCGGTGTGAGCAGCATCATCGGTATGGCGCGGATACCCAGCACGGCGCCAAGCAGCGCCCCGGAGCCCGTCACTTCATACACGACCCAGCCCAATGTCGCTTGCTGCGTCCACTGGCTGAACCAGGAACACAGCGAGCTGATCCACAACAGCCGAAAGCTTCTATAGGCCAGCGCGTTCCTGGGTGGCACCATATCGATCGTCTTTTCAGTCATCTTCCCGGCGGCAACTCCCTGCCCTTCCCGTTCAGCCAGTCACGCGCACAACCGCTCGGCCCGGTTCCTTGACAAGCACCGGGCCTTGTAGCACAGGCCGCGGGGCATGACCTTCTTGCACTCAAGGGGCTGGAGCGTGCAGTCGATCCTGCCGCGCCAGCGCTGGGAAAAGGCGGAACCACAGTCCCACCACCACCAGCGTGCCCACACCGCCCAGGAGCACCGAGCCCACCGGGCCGAAGGCTGCGGCGGCGGCACCGGACTCGAACTCACCGAGCTGATTGCTCGCGCCGATGAAAATGGAGTTGACCGCCGCTACGCGGCCGCGCATCTCGTCGGGCGTGTCCAGTTGCACCAGGGTCTGGCGGATCACGACGCTGACCATGTCGGACGCGCCTGAGGCCAGCAGCGCAGCGAAGGACAGCGCGAAGCTGGTGGACCAACCGAACACCAGCATCGACACGCCGTACACCCCGACGGCCAGCAGCATCTTGCGCCCCACGCCGTGCTCGATGGGCGCACGCGTCAGCCACACCGACACGACAAGCGCCCCCACCGCCGGCGCTGCGCGCAGCATGCCCAGGCCCCAGGGGCCGGTGTGCAGCACGTCGCGGGCAAAGATGGGCAGTAGCGCCGTGGCGCCGCCCAGCAGCACGGCAAAAAGGTCCAGCAACAGTGCACCCAACATTACCTGGCGATTCCAGATGAAGCGCAGTCCTGCGAGCATGGTGTTCCAACTCGCCGGCTCGTGCTGCGCGGGCCGCGCCACTGGCGTGATGCACAGGATCAGCACGCAGCCCAGCGCGAATAGCGTTGCGCACACGCCGTAAACCACCGTTGCACCGGCGGCGTAGAGGAAACCTCCCAACGCCGGCCCGGCCACTATCGAAGCCTGTACGGCGCCAGAGCTGAAGGCCAAAGCCCGCGGCAGCACGGCCAGCGGCACGAGCGTGGGCATCAACGCCTGCTGCGCGGGCATTTGGAACGCGCGCGCCGCGCCCAGCAGCAACGACAGCACCAGGATCAACTCGCGCCCGACCCAGCCACCGGCCGTGCCCAGTGCCAGCAGCAGTCCCACCAGCATCTGCAGTGTCAAGCAACCGGTCAGTAGAAGCCGGCGGTCGTGGCGGTCCACCGCGTGGCCGGCAGGCAGCGTCAGCGCCAGTGCCGGGATGAATTGCAGCAGGCCCACCAGGCCCAGGTCCCAGGCGCTGGCGGTGAGCTCGTACATCTGCCAGCCCAGCGCCACCATGAGCATCTGTTGCGCGGTAGTGCCGGCCAGGCGGCCCCACCAAAAGCGCATGAAGGAGTGATACGAGCGCAACGGCGCGGTAGGCGCCGCCTCGGCCAAAGAAGAAACAACTGCAGTCATGAATGAAAACTCGCGAGCCGATCAAAAGCACTCACCAGGCAGACGATCGCTCCGCAACGCCTTGCCTTTGCACAACTCCATATCGCCTTGCGCGAGAATCGCGCATCGTGGGTACTGGAGCACGCTGGCGCCGACGAAATTTCAAGGGCGCATTTATCGCAGCCTCCTCGATGTTCTGCATCAATTGCCATATATCGATGGGCTTGATCCAGTAATCGTCAAATCCTGCAGCCAGCGCTTGCTCGATATGGGCTGGCATGGCATCACCGGAAAACACAATGCAGGATGCCCTCTCCGTCGCAGGATCGTCTCGCAGCATGCACAAGACCTCGTGGGCATTGACATCAGGCAAATGCATTTCCAAGATGACCAAATCAGGCCTCACGCGTCTGCAAAGCTCCAATCCGCTGAGGCCGTCACTGGCTTGGTGCAGGACGTAGTGGGCTCTCGAGCCCAGAAGAACTTGCATCAACAACGCGTTGGCGCGGTCGGCTTCGATGTAGACCACCGTAGTCTGGTCTTGTACAAAAACTTCTTCGTGCATGATTCCATCTACAGTGGTTCAAGGCGAATGCCCGCCTGTCTGACGCGGCGGTATGCCGCGCAACGCAACACGCAAGCCAAGGCCAGTCGATTGGCGCGCCGATCGCCCAGCAAGCAAGGCCCCCAGCCTTGACGATGCTGGGCTCGCCGAACTCCCGTCAGAGAAGATCTTGCGGCAGTACGCTTTCGGGCAGGTTTTGGTAGCACACCGGACGCAACCAGCGGCGAATGGAGAGCGTGCCGACGGAGGTGGCGCCGAAGTTGGTGGACGCGGGATAAGGACCGCCGTGGACCATCGCATCGCAGACTTCCACCCCGGTGGGGAAGCCGTTGGCCAGCACGCGGCCGGCCTTGCGCTCCAGGACGGGCAGCAGCATCCGCGCGACCTCTGTGTCCCCCGAGTCCATATGGACGGTTGCGGTCAGCTGGCCCGCCAGCGAGCGCGCGAGCTCACGCATCTCTTCGAGGCTGTCCACCGTGACGATCAGGCCGAGCGGGCCAAACACCTCTTCGGCCAGCGCATGGTTGCCCAGCCACTTCTTGCCGGTGGTGTGGAAGAGGTAGGGCGTGGCATGGCGCGAATCGCAGCTCGATTTCAGCAGCGCCTGTACCCCCATTTCACCGGCGATGCGGTCGCGCCCCGCGCGATAGGCCGCCGCGATGCCTTCGGTGAGCATCACCTGTTGCGGGGTTCGGCTCAGTGCGGTGCGGGCGGCTTCGGCAAAGGCGTCGCCCTCGGGGCCGCGCAGGACCACAGCGATGCCGGGATTGGTGCAGAACTGCCCCGCGCCCATGGTGAGCGAAGCCGCCCAGCCCATACCGATGGCCTCGCCGCGGGCGGCCACGGCGGCAGGCAGCAGGAACATCGGGTTGACCGAGCCCAGCTCGCCGAAAAAGGGAATCGGGTCGGGCCGGGTTGCGCACAGATCGAAGAGTGCGCGGCCCCCGACCAGCGAGCCGGTGAAACCCACGGCACGAATCAGCGGGTGCTGCACAAGCGCCTCGCCCACATCGCGCCGCCCGCCCTGGATGAGCGAGAAGACGCCGGGATGCAGACCGCAACGGGTGACAGCGGCCAGCACCGCCTCGGCGGCGATCTCGGACGTGCCCGGATGGGCGCTGTGGCCCTTGACCACCACCGGGCAACCTGCGGCCAGCGCCGAAGCGGTATCGCCCCCCGCCACGGAAAACGCCAGCGGGAAGTTCGAGGCACCGAAGACCGCCACCGGCCCGATGGGGCGCTGCATCAGTCGCAGCTCCGGGCGCGGCAGGGGCTGGCGCTCGGGCAGCGCGGCGTCGTGGCGCCGGTCAAGGTAGTCACCGAGCCGGATATGGGCTGCGAAGAGGCGCAGTTGCATCACGGTACGGCCGCGTTCTCCAACGAGGCGGGTCGCGGGCAGGCCGGTCTCCTGAGTGCCGATCTCGGTGATGGCATCAGCACGGGCCTCGATTTCATTCGCGATGGTTTCGAGGAAGACAGCACGTTGCTCGCGCGTGCTGTAGCCGAAAGACCAGAAGGCCTCCTCGGCCGCGCGGCAGGCCGTGTCAACCAGAGCGGGCGTGCCCACCGAGAACGAATGTGCGGGGCCCTCCGCCGGGGCCGAACGGAACTGCACTTCGGTCCCAATCCGGGTGCCGGCGACGAAGTGCCGGCCGTGGGGAAGAAAAGTGGAGACGACGCTCATGGGACTTCGTTCAAAAAGTGAAGAGGAAACCGCTCATTCGGCGGTGATGCTTGCCTGCCGGATGACGGGCACCCAGCGCTGGTCTTCCTGCGCCAGGAAGCGGGCAAACTGCTCGGGCGAACTGCCACGTGCCTCGGCACCAATGGCCGAGAAGCGGTCCTGCACGGCCTTGTCGTCCAGGATCTTCTGCAGTGCTTCGGAAAAACGCTTGACGATCCTGGCCGGGGTGCCCATGGGCGCCATCACACCGGTGAAAGTCTCGGCCGTCAGGTTCGAAATGCCGGCTTCCTGCAGAGTCGGCACATCGGGCAGTTGCGGCAACCGCCGAGAAGACGTCACCGCCAGTGCACGCGTCCTGCCCTGCTGGATGAACGGCAGCGCCACCGATAGCTGGTCAAAGTTGAAATCGACCTGTCCGCCCAGCAGGTCGGTGGTGGCTGGCGCATTGCCCTTGTACTGCACCGTCAGCCACTTCACGCCAGCCTGTCGCTGCATCAGTTCGCTCACCAGATGGTTCATCGTTCCGGCGCCGGGCGACGCCATCGTGAGCTTGCTGCCGGGCTTCTTCGCCTCCTCCAGCAACTGCGCCAGCGTGGTGTAAGGCTTGCCCGGATAAACCTGCAGCACCATGGGCGTGATCGACACCGAGCTCACCGGCACGAAGTCCTTTTTCCAGTCGTACACGGGGCGCTTGAAGATCAGCGGCGAGAACAGGATCGGCCCGTTCGCGCCCATGAAGAAGGTGTAGCCGTCCGGCGTCGCGCGGGCCACGCTCTCGCCGGCGATCAAGCCACCCGCGCCAGGCTTGTTGTCCACCAGGAAAGGCTGCTTCAAGATGGTTTCGAGCCGCTCGCTGACGATTCGCGCGGCGCTGTCAACGTTGCCGCCCGGCGGATACGGAAGAACCAGGCGCACTGGCTTGTCAGGCCAAGTGGCCTGCGCGTGCGAGCACGCGGCCGCCGCGGTCAACGCCAGGGCCGAGGCAAATGTCCTGAATTTCAAAGCGTTGCCTTTGATATGCAAGATGGCTTGGCGCCGCTGCATGGCGGCGCCGTGCGGGCGACAAGGCTCATTCAGCCTTGTGCGTGTAGTTGATCAGCTTGAGGTTGGCCTTCCAGCGTTCGGTTTCGCTGGTGATGAAGGACGCCATATCGGCGGGCGATGTGGCCGTGGCGACGTCGATGCCTTGGGTCTTCAAGGACGACTGCACCTGTGGATTCTTCAGTGCAGCGAGCAGGCTTTGATTGAGCCGCGCGACGATGGGCTGCGGCATGCCCTTCGGGCCCATGATGCCGAACCAGGACGCGGACAGCAGCTTCGGAAAGCCGGCCTCCGCAGTCGTCGGGACATCGGGGTACGCGGACCAGCGCTTGGTGCCGGTCGTCGCCAGGACGCGCAGCCGCCCGTCCGCCACGAAAGGCTTGATCGCCGCTCCTTCGAAGATCATGTCCACGACGCCCGCAGCCAGGTCGTTCACTGCCGGCGCGGTGCCCTTGTAGGGCACGTGAACGATGTCGACGCCCGCCATGGCCCTGAGCATCTCGCCCATCAGGTGTGAGCCGCTGCCAGGGCCCGCGCTCGCGAAATTGAGCTTGCCGGGGTTGCGCTTGGCGTAGTCGATGAGCTCCGGCAAGGTCTTGACCGGCAGCGTTGCACGAACCGCCAGCGCGAGCGGACCGATCGCCGCCACGCCGACGGGCGTGAAGTCGCTGACGGGGTCATAGGGCAGCTTCGGGTACAGCGCCGGTGCAACGCCGTGCGTATTCGAAATGGCCAGAACCAGCGTGTAGCCATCGGCTGGCGATGAGCGCACAGCGTCGATGCCGATACGCCCCGTGGCACCGGGCTTGTTGTCGACGATGATCGTCTGGTTCAAGTCCTTGCGCATGCCTTCGGCTACCGCGCGACCAACGAAGTCCGCTGCACCACCGGCCGGCCAGGGAATGACCAGCCTGATGGGCTTGGCGGGGTAGGCCTGCGCCGAGGCAATCGATGGAGCCGCGAACGAGCAAGCAACAGCAGCCGCCGCCAGGAATTTGGAAATGCAATTCATCAGTGTCTCCGATGTAGTTCGACTGGCAGGAACGGTTGGCCCACCATATGACCAGCGCGGCAGCGGGCAGCCCCAAGCGCGCGGGTCACGGCATCGTGCGCGCCAGGCAGATGCTCATTTGCCCCGGGCCTTCAGCCGTGCGTCCAGGCGCGGATAGACACGCCGCGCGTTGCCTTCGAAAATGGCGTAGCGATCGTCGTCAGTCAGCGCGGCGCAGGCGTCGATGTAGCGCTTGGTGTCGTCGAAGTACTGGCCGTTCAACGGATCCCTGCCGCGCACTGCGCCGATCATCTCGGAGCCGAACAGCACATTGCTGGTCGGCACCCCCTTGGTCAGCAATTCCACGCCCGGGTGGTGATAGACGCAGGTGTCGAAGAACACGTTGTCGAGCAGGCCTTCGAGCGGTCGGTTCGCGATTTCCAACGACATGCCGCGGTAACGCCCCCAGTGGTAGGGCACCGCGCCGCCGCCGTGCGGGATCATGACGCGCAGCGTCGGGAAGTCCTTGAACAAGTCGCCCTGCAGCAGCTGCATGAACACCGAGGTGTCGGCATTCAGGTAGTGGGCGCCCGTGCCGTGGAAGCACGGGTTGCACGACGCGGCCACGTGGATCATGGCCGGCACATCCAGTTCGCAAAGCACTTCGTAGAGCGGATACCACTCGCGGTCGGTCATCGGCTTGCCGGTCCAGTAGCCACCACTCGGGTCGGGGTTCAGGTTGCAGCCGACAAAGCCCAATTCCTCGACGCAGCGCCGCAACTCCGGGATCGAGTTCTTGGGCGGTGCCAGCGGCGACTGCGGCAGCTGGCACACCGGCGCGAAGTTGTCGGGAAACAGTTCCGTCACGCGGTGGACCAGGTCGTTTGACACCGTGGCCCACTCGAGGCTGGTGCGCTCGTTGCCCAGGTGATGGCTCATCAGGCCGGCGATCGGCGAGAACAGCGTCAGGTCGCTGCCGCGCTCGCGCTGGAGCCTCAACTGGCCGTTCTCAATCGCGTCGCGAATCTGGTCATCACTGACGCGGGCGCCTGCCAGCGGCGGAGCATTGGCCGGGTCGTTGGCGGATTCGATCTGCTTGGCGCGCCATGCGCGAAACGACTGGGGAACGGTCGTGAAATGGCCGTGGCAATCAATGATCATGATGTGTCTGTCCGAACCGTCAGAACTGGAACAACTGCGCCGGGTTGTCCACCAGGATCTGGTGCAACGTGGCTTCGTCAGGAGCGGCGCGGTACAGAAGCTCCAGCACGTCGGCATCATTGGGCGGCTGCTTCACCGACACCGGATGGGGCCAGTCGCTGCCCCAGATGCAACGCTGCGGCGCGGCATCCACGAGTTGCTGCGCAATGCGGACCGCGTCATCCCACGGGTGTCCCGTCTTCGAGATCTTTTCCCACAGCGACAACATCACCCAGGTATTGCCCTCGGCGAGCATGTCCAGCACGCAGCGCAGCGACGGATCCGCATCGCCTGCCTCGGGGTCCGGGCGACCCATGTGGTCGATAACGACCGGCACGTCCAGATCGCGGAACGGCGCGATGGTTTCCGAGATGCCCGACATCTCCGGCTGCACCTTCACGTACCAACCGAGCTCCTTTACACGCGCCAGTGCGCGCTCGATGTCTTTCGCATCGAGCGATGCCCCGAGCCCGGCACGAGTGAAGCGCGCGCCTCGTACACCGGCGTCGTGCAGCTTGGCGATGTAAGCGTCGTCCCGCTCCTTCAGCACTGCCGCATGAGCGCAGCCTCGGTAGCCGGGGCCGGCCACCGCCAGTGCGTCGAGGACGTTTTCATGGCTGGCGCCGTACGTGGTCGCCTGTACGATGACACCGCGCTTGAAGCCGAGCACCGAGTGCATGTACAGCGCGCGCTCGATCGTGGCGCTGGGCATCTCGTAAGCGGCACCTGGAACTACCGGATAACGCTCCGTGGAACCGAACACGTGGAACTGGCAGTCAACGGCCAGCGCAGGCGGCATTTTCGCCGGCGTGCGCGGCTCGGGATTGAAGGGAAAGAATTTCTGCATTTCTGGAGCCTCGTAAGGTCGGAATGCGTCAACGAGGCAGCACGGCGGTCACGTCGCACTGCACCAGCGACGGGCCTTCCGCGATCAGCGGGAGGGCGTGACGTGCGGGACGGTCGTCGTGATCGGGAAACAACTGCAGCCACACGTCGTTGACCGGCTTGCGCTGCGTGACGTCGCGCAGCCAGATGTTGACCTTGATGACGTCGGAGAGCGTGCCCCCGGCCGCCTCGACGATCTGGCGCACGTACGTGAACATGTTCGCGCATTGCTCCTCGATCGAGACGGGCATCTCGCCTGTCACCGGATCGACACCGAGGATGACACCTGACATCAACAGACCGTCGATGACGCAGGCGTTAGGAACCGGATTCTTGTGCTTGAAGCCGGACAGGTAGATGCTCTTGCGGCGTGCCATGGCATCGGCCTCCTTGATTAGATGAAGCGGCACGAGATCGAGCCGCAAGGACCGTAGTCCGCGTGAATCACGTCGCCGGCGGCGACGTCGATCATCCGGGTGAAGGAGCCGGCCAGCACGATCTCGCCTGCGGCGAGACCTTCGCCGTACTGCGCGAGCCGGTTGGCCAGCCACGCCACACCCAATGCCGGATGGCCCAGAACGCCGGCCGCGACCCCGGTCTCACTGATGCGGCCGTTGTTGTAGAGCAATGCCGAGATCCAGCGCAGGTCGAAGTCGTGCACGCGGAACGGCCGCGCGCCAAGGACCAGCGCGGCATTGGCCGCGTTGTCGGAAATCGTGTCCATGACCTTGCGGCCGCGCTTGGTCACCGGATCGACGCGATGCAGCCGTGCATCGAGGATTTCGAGCGCCGGCACGACATAGCGCGTGGCGTCGAGCACGTCGAGCAGGGTGCAGCCGGGTCCGGACAGTGGCTTGTCGAGGATGAAGGCCAGCTCCACTTCGATGCGCGGCTGCCGGAAGCGGGAGGTGTCGATTGCAGCGCCGTCGTACTCGACCATGTCGTCGAGCAGCACGCCGAAGTCGGGCTCGTCGATGCCAACGGCTTCCTGCATCGCCTTGGAGGTCAGGCCAATCTTGTGGCCCACGACCTTGCGGCCGCTGGCGACCTTGATGCGCATCCACTCGCGCTGGATGGCGTAGGCGTCCTCGATGGTGATGTCCGGATGCTCGTGCGAGAAGATGCCGATGGGCTTGCGGCTTTGCTCCGCTTCTTCCAGCGATTGCGCCAGGCGGCTGATGATGTCGGGTGCAAGCATGGCTTACTCCTCGTCGGCGACGCCGTTGCGCAACATCCCGATGCCTGGTGACTCGACCTCCACCACGTCACCTGGCTTGAGGAAGCGCGGCGGCTTCATGTTCCAGCCCGTGCCCGTGGGCGTGCCGGTGAGGATCACATCACCCGGCTGCAGCGTCGCGAAAGTGCTGAGGTAGTTGATCAGCATGTCGAACGGGAACATCATGCGCGCGGTCGTTTCCTCCTGGCGCAACTCGCCGTTCACGCGCGTGCGGATCGTGTGCTCGGCGCGCGGATCGTGCTCGTCGGCCGTCACGATCCATGGTCCGATGCTGCCCGAGGCATCGAAGTTCTTGCCTTGCGTGACGTTGAACTTGCCGTGCCGGAGCCAGTCGCGCACCGAGCCTTCATTGGCGAGGGTCATGCCGGCGATGTGCTCGAACGCGCGCTCACGCGGGATGTGGCGTCCGGCCTTGCCGATCACCAGCACCAGTTCGCCTTCATAGTCAAGCTGCTCGGAAACGCGCGGACGCACCAGCGACTCGCCATGGCCGACGAAGGAGCCCACGTTGCGCACGAAGAGGCTCGGGTACTTCGGCAGCTCGGAGTTGTCCTTGTACTCCTCGTTGCGCTCCTGGTAGTTGACGCCAATGCACCAGATCTTCTGCGGGGCGGTCAGCGGCGGCAGCACACGCACGTCCTGCAGCGCATGGCGCGGCGCATCGGTCGATGCGACGGCGTCCTGAACCGCGGCAAGCCGTTCGGGGGCACGGAACAGTTCGTCAAGCGTGGCGACGTCGGTCAATTCGACGATGCCGTCTTCCAGCAGCACGCCGGTTCGCGCAACGGCATTGCCATCACGCAGGGTAAAGCGAAGCAGTTTCATTGGGGTTGTCCGGAAATCAATGGACCGTATGGTCGACGACTCAACAGTCAGCGAGTCCGCGTCGCGCTTTGCGCGCCGACGTTGCCCGCGTCGTGTCAACGTGGGCCTATCGTCCTAAAGGCAAGGGCCGGACGCCACCAAGAAACCGAAAGAAATTCCGCTAGATGGACTTATTGTGCGGATGGCCGTGCACAGGGCTTCCGTCCCACTCCGGTCAACGCGAGCGGGTACGGGCCGCAAGCTGAATTTCGACCAGCCGCTGCGTGATGTGTGCCGCCGTTTTCCGCATGGCTTCGATCACACCCGGCAATGCGGACCCTGCAAGCCGGTCAGCCATCGCAGCAACCGACAAGGCGGCGGTCACTTGGCCGTCGGCATCCAGCACGGGCACGGCAACCGCCCGCGTGCCACGCAGGATGCCCACCTCGGAGTAGGCGTAGCCGTCTTTCCTGGCGGCGCTCACGCGAACACGGATGGTTTCCATCGACGGTCCTTCGGAGGGCAGGCGGCCGGCATTCATCTCACAGATGTGATCGGACTCTTCAGGAGGAAGCGCGGCCAGCAGCATGACGCCGGCAACACCTACGCCGAGCGGACGGCGCACGCCCACATCGATCGCCAGCACCTTGATGGGATAGGACCCGGTCTTGCGGTCAATCGCCACCGAGTCCCACCCCGCGCGAATTGCGAGAAATGCCGTGTCGCCCAGATCATTTGCCAGTGCGGCGAGAAACGGCTCGGCAGCAGCCCTCACCGGAAACTGCGCGGGCCGGCTCATCCCGAGCAGGCTGATTTCCGGGCCCAGCCGGTAACGCCGCGTGGCAGGATCCTGTTCCGCGACCCCTTCGGCAATCAGCGTCTGCAGGATGCGGTGTGCAGTCGGACGGCTCATGCCGGAGTACGTGACAACGTCCGTGATCCGCATCCCGTGGTCGCCGCCAAGCGCCAGGATGCGCAGTGCATGAAACGCCCGGGCGATCGCACGAACGCCCCCGGCATCGTCTTCCCGCGGCGGCGAACCCCTCCCTGCGCCACCCGGCTTGTGCATCGCTTGCTTTGTGCCCATGTGCTCGTCCTTGACTGCTATTGCCTGTCGACGCGAGGCGCATCGAGCGGCTGCTCGGCAGCTGCACCGCAGCACGTCCGCTCGCCAACACTTGGCGCTGCATGTGGTTGGCCATCAGCGCCATGCGCCATGGCCCGCTTCGCAGCCGGACACCGGCGCCTTTGAAGGTGATGCCGGCCAGGACGCCTCCGACAGGAGTCGCAAGGGTAAACGAAAAACGTCCACCTGCTGGACTTTTCCTTCCGATGGGGCCCGTTTTGCAGCCCCAACCTCTTTGTAAGCCTGCCGAACGCGCAAGACAATGATTTCCATACCCCCGCCGCGCCCCCGGTCCGATGCCGATGGTGTCCGACTGCGCTGAACGCTCAGCCCGTCACGCCAACCTCGCTGCGCTGATGTCGCTCGGGCGGGCTGTTGAAATTGATATCACAGTCAACGTCATGGATCTTCCAATCAATACCTTCAAGCAAGCGCTTTCGCTGGGCAGCCCGCAATTCGGCCTCTGGGCGGCATTCGCTGACCCCTATGTCACGGAAGCTCTCGCAAGCGTCGGTTTCGACTGGCTTCTGGTCGACAACGAACATGCACCCAACGATCTTCGCAGCACGCTGTCTCAGCTGCAGGCCGCTGCGCCCTACCGCTCGCATCCAGTGGTGCGGCCCGTGCGCAGCGATGTCGCCATCATCAAGCAGATGCTTGACATCGGCGTCCAAACCCTGCTCTTGCCGATGATCGACACCGTCGAGCAGGCGCGCGAAGCCGTCGCCGCAACCCGCTATCCACCGCACGGCGTTCGGGGTGTCGGCAGTGCGCTTGCCCGCGCGTCGCGCTGGAACAGCGTCCTGGGCTACCTCGATCATGCGGCCAGTGAGATCTGCGTGCTGGTCCAGGTTGAAACGGTCGCGGCCCTGGGCAATCTCTCGGCCATCGCCAACGTGGAAGGCGTGGACGGCGTGTTCTTCGGACCCGCGGACCTGAGCGCGTCGATGGGATTGCTCGGCAAGCCCGGGGCGGAGCGCGTCCGCGCCGCCATCAGAGACGGCATCGGAGCCGTCACGCGTGCCGGCAAGGCGGCCGGCGTACTGGCGCCGGATGAAGCCATTGCGCGGGAATACATCGCTGCGGGAGCGACCTTCGTCGCCGTCGGTACGGACGTCAGCCTGCTGGCAACGGCAGCCAAGAAGCTCCTGGCGACCTACAAGGACACCACTACAGAAGCGGGGCCGGCCAGGCCTGGCGGTTACTGAGGGCCAGCACGCGAGGACTGCACCAACCTCCGCACGCGAGGCCTGGCCGCAGCGTGCCGCACTCCACAAGTACAACAGGAGACTTCCCCGTGAAACCGCTCATTGCCGTAGCCGTGCTCGGCACCTTTGCTGGCGCTTGTGCCGCGCAGTCGTCCGTCACCGTGTTCGGCATCATGGATCTGGCCGTACGGCACGTAAAGAACGGCTCGGTCGGCTCGATCACGTCGGAGGTGTCTGGCGGCACCGCTTCGAGCCGCTGGGGGCTGAGGGGATCGGAAGACCTGGGCGGTGGTCTGAAGGCCAGCTTCTGGCTCGAGAGTGACATTGCTGCAGACACCGGCGCCGGCAATGCGACATCGTTCTTCAATCGCCGCTCGACCGTCAGTCTTTCAAGCGACGCGGCCGGCGAGCTTCGGCTGGGCCGAGACCTGATCCCGACGCACGTTGCCTCGTGCGCGATCGACCCCTTCGGTTGCGTCGGCATGGCAGCAGCGACAAATTACCGCGCGACACAGGCCGCGGTGTTTTCGGGCATGGGCGGCGTGCAGGTGGCGTTCCGTGCCAACAACGGTGTGAGCTACTTGACGCCCGCCAAGCTGGGCGGCTTCCTGGCTCAGGTAACGGTGTCGGCCGGCGAAGGGCAGTTGAGCGCGGGCACCGAGCAGGCCAAGAGCACGGCACTGCGC
>JAEYPG010000071.1 GCA_023410975.1 Pseudomonadota bacterium | reverse complement strand
CGTCTCTCAGGGCCAAGGCCCGCTTGCGTCTTGCTTCACCCATCGGGTGAGTCTGCCTGACCGAGCCAAGTGCTTGTCAGCATTGGCCCGCTGGCTGATTCACACGGCGGCAACCGCCGGATTTAGGATCAGGCGACGCTTGCCAAGCCGGTCCAAGGTGCGAACTTCTGTGCTGCTCGCCAAGATATGGCCTGCAGGTGCCCCAGGGTGCGAGGTCTTTGGGCGCATGGGACAAGCTGCGCCGACGTGGACCCAAAGCGCGATTTTTTGTGCCGCCCGGATGGACAGCGCAGGTCCAGGCGAAGTGCGAAGTTCCGTACCGACGAAAAGGGCACGGCTCCGGCACGAACTCAAAGAGCGAACTTTTGTGCAAGACCGGCACACGTCGCGCCCTGATCGAAAGCGCGAGGTTTTGCACAGCAGGGCCAGCCAAGGCAGGGGCCAAGCCAAAGGCCGGTTCCATGGCATGAAGGCAGGCATGCCTGGACTGGAGAGCCACCGTCCAGGCTTTTGCGCTGTATGGCGTGCCGCTGGCGCATGAAAGGTGAGGTCGTGTGCGACAAGGGGTCCGTCCGTCTTGCCGCAGGCGTCGATGCTTGCCGACCGAGTCCTGCATCAGGCCACACCACCTGTCTTGGCACAAAAGTTCGCACCTTGTGCTTGGCACCCGGGGTTGCGGCAGGCTGCTTGCACAAAAGTTCGCACTTTGCGGTCCACCTGTACTGGATCGTCGCCGTTTCGCCGGCTTGCTCCTGCCAAGCGAACAGGTGGCTTTTGATGTTCCATGCACCGGTCGCAAATACCGTGTTCGGGAAAGCTCGAGCGTTGGATTGCCAGCAAGCCTTTTAATAAGCAGCAAGCCTTTCGACGGTCAAAAAAACCATGCACATCAACGACTTAGTCAAGGCAAAGTGCGAACTTTTGTGCTGAAAGCAAGGCAAAGTGCGAACTTTTGTGGTGGATAACCGGGCAAAGTGCGAACTTCTGTGCGAGGCAAAGTGCGAATTTTTGTGGGTCATGGTGCGAACTTCTGTGCAAAGTGCGAACTTTTGTGCTGCACGGCCCAAGTGCTTGAAGGACAAGGTGTTTGGGTGGTTATCCACATAAAGGTGCGAACTTTTGTGCCTGCCGTGGGTGGAGGCTGCTGATCCGGTCCAGGTGAGCTGGTTGCGGGCCGTCTCACCTGATGCACCGCGTGCAGGCCAGAGGCAAAGTGATAAAGCATGTTGACCGACTCGCACCTTGCTACTAGCCTGCCGGCTTCGTTCAACAGCTGACCGTTGAGGACCATGGCCGAAATCAAGCCCGTCGGGGCGGTCGGCGGCGAGCAGTACGCGCTGCTTCTTTTCGAAGAAACCATTGGCCGCAAGGGACGCACCGCGACCATTGCCGACGCCGAGAGCGACATCGCGTTCCCGAAGAACAACGTCTTCGTGGATATCTCCGAAGTCGGCGTGCTCACGCGCCGCGGCCTTAACGTGATGCACTACCTGGCGTGCAGCGCGCCTGTGGAACAGCTGGAGTTCGACTGCGACGTCGACCTCTTCAAGTTCCTCATCAACTACGCCAGCCGCAATCACAAGCACCTCAAGGAAGCGCTGCGCGAGGCGCAGAAAACCAGCATCGTCGTGACGCGCGAGAGGCCTGAAGGCCATCACGGCGGCAACGCGGATTTCGTCTCCATCCCGCTGGTGGGCATGGTGGGGGTGGCCAACGGCCGCGTCTACTTCAAGTTCGACCCGGCCATTCGCAAGCTGCACAAGGACCCGCGCGGCTACACGCTGCTGTCGCTGCGCACGACCTCGGCCTTCACCTCCACCTTCGCACACAGCCTGTACGAGAAGCTCAAGTCCGTGGCCTACCGCGGCTCGCCCACCGAGTGGCTGACGCTGGAGGAGGCGCGTGCCTGGATGGGCGCTCAGAGCTCGAAGTACATGGACGAGTTCAAGCAGTTCCGCCGCTTTGGGCTCGCGGTGGCGCTGGCGCAGATCAACGAGTTCTCCGACCTGTTCGTCGAGTACGAAACGAAGAACGTGCCGGGTTCCAAGAGGGTGTCGCACGTCCGCTTTGTTTTCAGGGAACAGCAGGGTTCGATGGTGGCGCAGGTGATGCACCAGACCGAGGCGCGCAAGACCATTTACGACACCTTGCGCGGCGAGTTCGGCATCGGCGCGGTTGACATCCAGGCGATCACGGCGAACTCTGACAAGTACACGCCCGAGCGGCTGCAGGACGCCATCGACTTCGTTCGGCATCGCATGGCCACCGCCGGCGGCAAGAAGATCCGCTATCCGGGCCGGCTGCTGATGAAGGCGCTGGAGGAGGGGTGGACGGTGCCCACGGCCGAACTGGACGACGCCTCGGTCATGCCGGCGGCCCCCGCCCCAGCATCCGGCCCGGCACGGGCCAAGGCAGCCAAACCCCCACGCAATGCGGAGCACCAGGAATCCGAGGCACAGCGCCGCAAGTACGAGCTCGCCGGCGAAGAGGGCTTCAAGCAGTACTCGCATGCCGCCAGCGAGCAGCGCGAGGGCCTTTGGGCTTCCTTCACCCGAACCGCCCACTTCCGCGTGCTGGCCTCGCAGCTGCAGCTCGACAAGCACAGGGTTCCCTACGAACAACTGGTGATCAACGACCGGCTGCGCCATGCCCTGGGCAAGCATGTGCTTGACGCGCAGAAGAAGGCGGCCAGGAAGATGGCGGCCGTCCGCGTACAGGGCGAGCTGCCGCTGAAGCAGACACCGTAGTCCGAGCCCGGGCTGGGCCGCTTGGCCTCTTGCTCGAACCAGCTTCAAGCAGCAGGCCTGCGGAAGCCTCGTCCAGGTACTTCAAGCCCTTTCCGCCCAGGCCGTGGGCGCACGACTCCCTCAAGGAAGACGCTGCTGATCAGCGCGCCTGCGGCGCGGCCATGTTCGCGTTACCGCCGGCCGCGACTTCAACAAGCGGCCTCGACCAAAGAATCCGCGGGGTTGCCGCGGTGCATTGGCAACATACTTGACTGTGCCCCACCTCCTGCGCAGGGGTGCCTGTGCTGCACTTGCCTTCATCTCCGGCTTCCTGGCAATCCGCGCGAGGTCGTCAGGGGACTTGTTGGCAAGTTACTACTGGTATGTTGTCATTCAAGGGCCGGTGTGCCTGCGCCGGCCGCCCGCGTCACAGACAGGGCGTGGAGATCCGCTCTGCCGTTGGAGGTGAGATGGTTGCGTACCCACCGGCTCCCGACCCTCTGGACAGCACCCTGTATTGCCGCTTCAACGGCTTTTCTCTCGGCGCATTCGTGGCCGGCGCGCAGCTGCCGCTGGCCAGCACCCGCTACCCGGCGCTCAGGCGCCGGATCCTGGAATTCTTCGAGGAAGCGGACATCGCGCAGCGCCTGCCTGCCGCCCATGCGGCCTACGTGGCCGGCTTTCCAGCACTGATGCCGCAGTTGCAGTCTGCGTTGCGCTCTCGCTCCCCGCCGCTGCACGAGGCCTTCGGCATCGGCGCCATGGCAGTCCTGCATGCCAGCAGCCATGCGCTGGCCGATGCAGCGCTCAAGCGCCGCCTTCGCGAGCGCTGGATACCGGTACTTGAGCGGCACGGCGTACCCGCAGCGGCCTACCACCGCTTCGTGCGCGGCGTGGCGGGCGACACGCCGACACGCGATGCCGTTGCCCTGTTCACGCACGCCTACACACTGCTGGACGATTTCATCGAACCGCTGGGTGGCGATGCCCATGCATGCTTCGTCGCGATGCCTTTCAGGCGGCCCTATGCCGGCTGGTTCGGCCGGTGGTATCGGCCCGCGCTGCGCCAAGCCGGCTTCCACGCCATCCGCGCCTGGGGCGGACTGAGCGACGAGGAGTACTACCCGTTCGTCGGCGCCCTGATGGCGCGCTGCGCCGCGGTGCTGGCCGACCTGTCCACGCTCAATCTCAACGTCGTCAACGAGGTCGGCCTGGCCCACGGCGCAAACCGGCCAACCTTCCTGGTGATGCGCGCCGACGCGCGGCGGCCGCCGCCATCGAACCTCGCCAAGCTGTTGATCCTGCGCTACGACCCGCAGGTCCCGGGCTGGCCGGAAAACGACGTGCCACGCCTTGCGCGCTATGTCCGCCACCTCTGGCGCGACCAGCAACGCCAGGTCCGCGTCGCGGGCCTCGTACAGACCAGCGCGCAAACGCTGGTCCGCTATCTGGAACTGCTGGGGCACAAGGTGCCGTTGCCCCTGGTCGAGTTGGCGGCTCCAGCGCTGCAGCCGCCGGCGGCGCCCCAGGCGAGCAAGACAAACCCCCGGGGGACGGCCCTGAGGCCCGAAGAGCCGCCACCCAAGACTCCACGGGCAAGGCCGGGGCGCACCTCCGGGCACTGAACCAAGCTGGACGCTGGGAAACCATCCAGATGCCGAGGGATACCGCTACTCCACTACCAGGGCACCAGCCCTGGTCGGACTGCGCGACCGGATCGGTCAGACCGGCAGCGCCGAAGTCAGCTTTACCCGCTCCATGGGGATATCGGTCTTCACGTTCTGCACGCCCGGAATGCGGCACAGGTGGTTGGACAGGAATTGCCGGTATTCCTCCAGGTCCGCAGCCACTATCCGCAGCAGGAAGTCGCAGTCACCGGCCATCAGGTGGCACTCCACCACCTGCGGCAAGTGCTGCACGACTTCGGTGAAGTGGCCCACGGTCTCGGCGTCCTGGCCCTTGAGCCAGACGCGGGCGAACACCGACATGGCCTTGCCCACCTTGGCCGGGTTGAGCACGGCCACGTAGCGCTCGATCACGCCTGCCTCTTCCAGCAACCGTACCCGCCGCAAGCAAGGCGAGGGCGACAGCCCCACTTCTTGCGCCAGGTCCACGTTCTGCAGCCGCCCGTCGCGCTGCAGCGCTCTCAGGATGCGCCGGTCTATGGCGTCCAGATCCATTGGCATCTCCCTTCACCAAATTCCTGTTTGCGAGCATCTGATGCCAATCGTACCGGCCTGAATGGCAACTTCGGCAGCAAATTCCAGGCGTGGAAGCACACAATGCTTCTCCTGCATGGATACCTTGATCGACTCCACCTCCCCGGCCGCTCACGCCTCGGCGTCCACGTCCTGGAATGAAGGCTGGCGCGGCCTGCGCGCCTCGCTGCCCGTGATGCTGGGCTTCGTGCCCTTTGCGCTGGTACTGGGCGCGCAGGCGGCGCAAAAGGGGCTTGGCGCCTTGGAGGTGCCCTTGATGACCGGGTTGAACTTTGCCGGCGGCTCGGAGTTCACTGCCGTGCGGCTCTGGACCTCGCCGCCGCACGTGCTGCTGATCGTGGCCATGTCTTTCCTCGTCAACAGCCGCCACATCCTCATGAGCGCCGCGCTCGCGCCGTACCTACGGCACCTGCCGCGGCGGCGTGCCCTGCCGGCCCTTTTCTTCATGTGCGACGAGTGCTGGGCGCTGGCGCTGGCCGACGCGCAGCGGCGGCGCGCCAGCCACATCAGCCTGCCGTACTACCTGGGCGTGTCGGCGGGCCTGTATGCCACGTGGGTCGTCTTCACGGGACTGGGCGCAGCGGCGGGGCCAGCCATCGGTGACGTGGAGCGCTACGGCTTCGACATGGCCTTCACCGCGGTGTTCCTGGTGCTGCTGCGCGGCCTGTGGAAGGGCGTGCGGCCGAGCCGGCCCTGGCTCGTGAGCCTGGTGGTGGCCGCGCTGACGTACCGGCTCGTGCCCGGCGCCTGGTACGTCGCCGCTGGCGCGGCTTCGGGCCTCGCCGCCACGGCCTGGTGGGCACCCCGTTCATGATGGACAGGGCGACCCTGGCCACCATCGTGCTGATGGCGGCCACGACATACCTCACGCGGGTCCTGGGCTACCTCGTGCTGCGCAACCGCACCCTGAGCCCGCGCATGCAGTCCGTGCTGGAGAACGTGCCCGGCTGCGTGCTGGTCTCCGTGATCGCCCCGGCCTTCGTCTCGGACCGGCCCGCCGACCTGGCGGCATTGGCCGTGACCCTGATCGCCTCGACCCGCCTGGGCATCCTGCCGACCGTGCTCATCGGCATTGCTGCCACCGGGCTGTTGCGCCACTTCTGGGGGGCGTGAGGAAGGGACCTGGCCTTGTGGATGGCCAGGCGAGCGGATCAAGGGCGGGGAGGCGGCTCAGGGCTGCTGCGCGAGCGCCTCGGAGACCACGCCGACGAGCGCGTCGATCTGCGCCGTGTCGCTGATGAAGGGAGGCGCCAACTGGATCGTGTCGCCGCCAAAGCGCACGTAGAAGCCCTGGTCCCAGCAGCGCATCGCGATCTCGAAGGGCCGGCGTGCCGGCTCTCCGGGCAGCGGTGCGATGGTCAGCCCGGCGGCGAGCCCGCAATTGCGAATGTCCAGCACGTGCCGGGAGCCGCGCAGGCCGTGCACCGCCGACTCGAAGTACGGCGCCAGGTCGCGGACGCGGCCCGGCATGTCTTCCTTCTGCAGCACGTCCAAGGTAGCCAACGCGGCTGCGCAAGCCACCGGGTGCGCCGAGTAGGTGTAGCCGTGGGGGAACTCGATGTTGTAGTCGGCCCCTGCGGCATCCATGAATGCCTGGTAGATCTCGCCCCGGGCCGCCACGCCGCCCATCGGGATGACCCCGTTGGTCACCTGCTTGGCGAAATTGAGGATGTCCGGCGTCACGCCGAAAGCCTCCGAGGCCGTCCACGCCCCAGTGCGGCCAAAGGCCGTGATCACCTCGTCGAAGATCAGCAGGATGTCGTGCCGGGTGCAGATCTCGCGCAACCGCTGCAGGTAGCCCTCGGGCGGCACGATGACGCCGGCCGAACCCGAGAAGGGCTCCACGATGACGGCAGCGATGTTGGATGCATCGTGCAGCGCGATCAGCTCCAGCAATTCGTCGGCAAGCTCGCGGCCCGCCTTGGGCAAGCCACGGCTGAAGGCGTTGCTGGCCAGCAGCGTGTGCGGCAAGTGGTCGGCGGCCAGGCCCTCGCCATACAGCTTGCGGTTGCCACCGATGCCGCCCACGCTGATGCCGCCGAAATTCACGCCGTGATAGCCCTTGGCGCGGCCGATGAGGCGCGTCTTCGAGGGCTGGCCCTTGAGCCGCCAGTAGGCGCGCGCCATCTTCAGCGAGGTGTCGGCGGCCTCGGAGCCTGAGCCAACGAAGAAGACGTGGTCCAGCCCGGCGGGCATCAGCCCGGCAATGCGCCCGGCCAGCTCGAAGGCCAGCGGCTGGCCGAACTGGAACGGCGGCGCGTAGTCCAGCTTGGCAACCTGGCGCGAGACGGCTTCGACGATCTCGGGGCGGCCGTGGCCGAGGCCACAGGTCCACAGGCCCGAGAGGCCGTCGAAGATCTGGCGCCCGTGGGCGTCGCGGTAATGGCAGCCCTGCGCCTCGACCAGGATGCGCGGGTCCTTCTTGAACTGGCGGTTGCCGCTGAAGGGCATCCAGTGGGCTTCGAGCTGCGCCTTGGTGGGCAGGAGCGGAGAACGGGGCAGGTCGCTGAGGTCCATGGCAAGGCCGCTGTCGTGTTGGTTTGCATCGATTCTGGACAGGGCTTCTGTTTTAATAAATTACGTTCTATCGCCGTTTACTTGCAGTTGATTGAAACTTTATGGTCAAGAAGGCCTTGCTTGGACAGGTCAGCGACACGGAGATCCGGCTGCTGCGCATCTTCAAGGCCGTGGTGGAGTGCGGCGGCCTGGCCGCGGCCGAGCTTGAGCTCAACATCGGCCGCTCCACGGTGAGCCGCCACGTCAAGGACCTGGAGGAACGGCTGGGCCTGCTGCTGTGCCGCCGGGGCCGGGCAGGCTTTGCGCTCACCGATGACGGGCGGCGCGTCTACGACGGTGCGCTGCGCCTGCTGGAGGCGCTGGATTCCTTTCGCACCGACGTGCGCGACCTGCATGCGGAGCTGGTCGGTACGCTGTCCCTGGGACTGTTCGACAAAACCGTCACCAACCCGCAAGCCCACATCGGGCAGGCCATCCGCGACTTCCGGCGCCTGGCGCCTGCGGTGCTGCTGGACGTCAAGGGCGGCACGCTCAACGAGATCGAGGCCGGCGTCATGGACGGGCGGCTGCAAGTCGGCATCGTGCCGGACCATCGCAGGTCGGACAGCCTCGCGTACATGGAGCTGTTCGGGGAGACGATGTACCTCTACTGCGGCCGGCAGCATCCGCTGTTCGGCACGCGCCACCAGGACCTGGGCTGGAAGGAGCTCCAGGACTACGACTACGTGGGCCTGGCCTTCCACTCGCCCAACATGGAGGCGACCCACCGTTTCAGGCTGCGGCGGCAGGCCGCCGTCAGCGACCAGGAGGCCATCCTTGCGCTCATCCTGTCAGGCTGCTACATCGGCTTCCTGCCGGACCACTACGCGGCTTCTTTCGTGCGTGAAGGGCTGATCCAGCGCGTGGAGCATCCCGAGTGCATGTACCAGCTCCGGTTCGTGGCGGTCCTGCGCCGCTCGCCTCGTCCGTCACGGCTGTCCACGACGTTCGTGGAAGCGCTGCGCCGTGCGCATGAATGAGCGGGCGAAGCCCGTGGGCAACGGCAACGTCACCGTGCTGGAGAGCGGGACGGTGCTGTGCTGGTTGCACCGGCGTCGATCACGCCCGGAATCTCGGTGGTCAGCCGCCCGAACCGGCCCTTGAGGTCGTCCACGCCGGACTGCGGCCTGGCCAGCCCGGTCAGCTCGGCCCGGTCCGCGCGCTTGGCCTTGCTGTCCAGGCCCATGCGGGTGTCGCGCTGCTCCACCAAGCCTGGCATCGCCTCGCCGTCGCGACTGAAGGACCAGGCCAGCATCGAAGGTCCCAGCGGGAGCTGGTCGCCGGTCTTGCCGAACGAGCCCGTGTCCCAGACGTGCCAGGTCTTGCCGTAGCTGTTGAGCTTGGACTTCATCAGCGCCTTCTCCGCCACCTGCGGGATGCCGGGGGCGACGAGCTGGCCGGAAAGGATCTCGCCGTTGTGCGGATGCCAGTACTTGCGCTCCGCCTCGGGCAGCGTCGCGAACAGCTTCTCCGAGATGATGTACTCGATGCCGTTGAGGCGCGCCTGGGCAGTGTTGCCGTCGAAGAGCGTGCACTGCGCGAAGTCTTCGTTGACCTGGTGGCAGTAGTGGTGCGCTTCCATCTGGTGCGACGGATCGTCCTTCATCGAATGGAACCCGACGAGATAGATGTCCATGGGCCGCAGCGGCGCCTGCCCTTGCAGCAAACGTGCACCGGTTTCCAGCACGCGGGTCTTGCCCGACTTCTCGTCGCCTGGCGGCGAGCCGGTCGGGGGCACTTGGGCGCAAGCGGCACAAAAGGCTGCGGCAGCGATGCCTACAGCCACGCGCAGCGGCCGGTTGTACGTTGAATGCCTGCATCGTTCCATGTCGCTTCCTCGTTCACTCGCGCATCCCCGCAGCGTGGACGCCGGCTTGGCGGCTCAAGGCCGGGAGCAGGTCGGACAGCACCGAGGGCACGCCCGGTAGCCGGCCCGATGGCAATCGGCGGGCCGGCTCGCCGGAGCTGCCGCCCAGGCTTCACAGGCACGGTTGCTGAGGAGACGATCAGGCGCTGCTCTGCGTGGCTTGCCGCAGCGCCGGGATTGGAACGAAGCCTCGCTGCGCGTTCAGGGCGCCCATAACCGAAGGCCCATGACTGCCAGGATCACGCAAAGCAGCCATCCCACCACGAATCGCCGCCACAGCGCTGGCGCGCCACGCAGCTCCATGTAGTCCAGCGCGATGGCAAGGCCCTTGGCCAGCGACATCACGAAGACGACGGCAACGGGCCAGCCGTCACTGCTGCCAAGGGGCGACTCCCCGACCCACCAGGAAACGCCCGTGGCCAGCAGGGTCGCCAGCCACAGGACATCGATGCGCTTGCAAAGGACGTTCATCGCAGCACGTAAACCAGCGGGAAGAGAACCACCCACAACAGATCCACCATGTGCCAGAACACGGCTGCCGTTTCGGGGGTTTGCGTATCGGCCGGCCCCCATTGGCGGCGCGGCACGAGAAAGGCAACCGCGGCAACGATGAGCACCGCAGCCGCGACATGCATGAAGTGGAAACCGGTCAGCAGGTAATAGAACATCCAGAAGTCGTCGCTCTCCGGGCCATGGCCGGCGCGCAGCTTCTGTTGGTACTCGAAGCCTTTGACAAGCAGGAAGGCGGTGCCCAACGCCGCGGAGCCCCAGAGCCAGCGTGCACCAGCGTTCCCCCTTGAGCTGCGCAGTGCATGCACGCCCCGTGCGACGCACCAGCTGCCCGTCAGCAGGATCACCGTGTTGATGGCGCCCAGAGGCAGATCCTGGCTCGCCTGGCCCGTGCGAAACGTCGATGGGTCCTTCGCCCTGGCGACGGCGTACACGACGAACAGCAGGCCGAACGTGAGCATCTCCAGCGCGATGACGAACCACATCGTGATGTCGCCACTCAAGCGGCGATCATCCAAAGGTGCTGCGGGCAGCTGTCCGGCCGCACCTGTCTTGGCATCCGAGCCTGGACCGGCAGTCAGGCTGCTTCTGGCAATCGTCATACTGCGCACCGTTGTTGGACTTCCTGCAGGGACGCTTCAGGCCAGTGCCGCCCCGGACGCGGCTCGTGCCGGGTGGAACGTCAGGACTTGAGCGAGTGCGCGGCGATCGGTCATCACGTCGGCCAGCGAGTAGCGGTCCAGCACGGCGTAGAACGCCGCGACGGCCTCCGCCAGCGGACCCTTGAGCCCGCAGCAGCCGGAAAGGATGCAGTGGCCGCCATCGGCCTCGAAGCACTCCGCGGGCACTGCGCTGCCCTCCGTGTCGCGCACAACCTGTCCGATGCAGATGTCCTTGGGCTGCATGGCCAGCGTCATCCCGCCGCCCTTGCCCCGCACGGTGGCGATCCAACCCTGCTTGCCCAGGAAGTGAACGACCTTCACGAGATGGTGTTCGGAGATGCCGAACGCCGTGGCGATTTCCGCGATGGTGGCCTTGCGGCCCGAGTTCGCGGCCAGGTAGAGCAACACGCGCAGGCTGTAGTCGGTGAAGGCGGTGAGCTTCATGGTGCGGGCTCGGTGTATTTCCTGTTGGGTGTGAAAAAGGAGGGCCTGTGCCCTCCTTGACGGACTCAGCGCTTGGCCGCGGCGACGGGCAGTGCGGGTGCCGATGCGCTGCGCCGGGCCGCCGGCCGCAGCAGCCGCCAAGCGTACAGCGCGAGGAACACGCTGCCCGCGGCGAAGACGATGTCTCCGGGCACGCGCAGCCACACCAGGGTCTCCATCACGCCTGAGTGGATGACTTCCGGCGAACGGGCGTACCACAGGCCCTTGGTGATGCTCGCCCAGGCCTGGTAGATGCCCGCGGGCAGCAGCGACATGAACACCATCATCGCCAGGCCGGCGTTGAGGCCCCAGAAGGCGGGCTTGAGCAGCCGGTCCGCGTGCAGCGAGCGAGCGAAGAGGCCGCGCAGGCAGAACAGCATCAGCCCGATGCCCAGCATGCCGTAGACGCCGAACAGCGCCGCGTGGCCGTGGGCCGCCGTCATGTTGAGGCCCTGCACGTAGTACAGCGCCGCGGGCGGGTTGATGGCAAAGCCCAGCAGGCCCGCGCCCACCGTGTTCCAGAAGCCCACGGCGACGAAGCACAGCACGGGCCACTTGTAGGCCGCCAGCCAGGGCGCCGCGCGCGAGCGGCGGTACGTCTGCATCGCCTCCAGCCCGATGAGCGTCAGCGGCACGACCTCCAGGGCCGAGAACACCGCGCCCACGGCGATCACGGACGTCGGCGTGCCCGTGAAGTACAGGTGGTGCAGCGTGCCCAGGATGCCGCCGAAGAGGAACACGATGGTCTCGGCCACGATGGCGCGGTTGGCGCTGGCCGGGCGCACCAGGCCCAGCTTGGTGAAGATCAGGGCAATGACGGCGGTGGCGAACACCTCGAAGAAGCCCTCGACCCACAGGTGCACCAGCCACCAGCGCCAGTACTCGATCATCGAGTAGTGGGTGTGCTGGCCCCAGGTCAGCGACGTGGCGTAGAAGCCGCCGATGCAGGTTGCCGAGAGGAACACCATGGCGATGAGGCCGCGGCTTTCCGAAGGGCGCCTGAGCGCCGGCCACAGGGCGCGGCCCAGCAGGAACACCCAGAACAGCAGGCCCACGAACAGCAGCAGCTGCCACACGCGGCCCATGCTGGTGAACTCCAGCCCCTGGTTGCCCAGCCAGAACGAGAAGTCCACGCCCTGGCGCTGCAGCGTGCCGATCCAGCCCGTGAGCGTGGAGCCGAGCACGACCACGATGAGCGCCCAGAACAGCGCGTCGACACCGAGCTTCTGGAGCTTCGGCTCCTTGCCCGAGAGCAGCGGGGCGATGTACAGGCCCGTGGCCAGCCACGCCGTGGCGATCCAGAAGATGCCGATCTGCGTATGGATGGTGCGGCTGGTGACATAGGGCAGGACTTCCGCCAGCGGAATACCGAAGAACGCCTGGCCCTCCACGGCGTAGTGGGCGGTGATCACGCCCATGGCGATCTGCAGCAGCATCAGGCCGATGACCACGAAGAAGTACTTGCGCGTGGCCATCATCGAAGGCGTGGCCTTGAGGCCCAGGAACGGGTCCGCCTTGGGCGGCTGCGCCTCCTCCTCGTGCCGGTCGCGGCCGTGCAGCCACAGCATCGCGGCGATGCCGGCCAGCAGCAGGATGATGCTCACCATCGACCACATCGCCGCCGAGGTCGACATCGTGTTGCCCACCAGCGGCTCGTGCGGCCAGTTGCTGGTGTAGGACAGGCCCGTCTCGCCCGGGCGGTCGGTGCTGGCCGCCCACGAGGACCAGAAGAAGAAGGCGGCCAGGGCCTGGCGGTCGGCCTTCTCGGGCAGCGCGCCGTCGACCATCGCGTATTGCTCGCGCAGCGCGGCCAGCGACGCGTCGCTGCCGAAGAGCGCTTCGTAATGGCTGGCGACTTCACGGATCGCCTGTGCGCGCTCGCTCGACACCTTCACGGCGCCGCTGGCCTCGTCATAGGTGTTGAGGCGCATCTCGCTGCGCACCTGCGCCTCCACGACGGCCTTGGCGTCGTCGTCGCCGAGCCCTTGGCTACCGCCGTGCCGCGCGGCACGGATCTTCTGCAGCGCCACGGCCTCGCGGTGCAGCCAGTCGGCCGACCAGTCCGGCGCCACGTAGCTGCCGTGGCCCCAGACCGTGCCCAGCTGCTGGCCACCGGCGGCCATCCAGGCCTGCTGGCCGCGCTGGATCTGCTCGCCGGTGAAGAGGACGTCTCCCTCGGCGGTGGCGACCGCCTTCGGAATGGGCGGCGCGGAAAGATAGATCTGCCATCCGAGGTACCCGAGGGCCCCGAACGACAGGACGAAGATGAGGCCGAGCCAGCGCCACAGCCTGCTGTTGGTCTTCATGGCATGTCCTGGTGAATGTCGGGTGAAAAGGTCAGGCGCCGCCGCAGGAGCCGCAGCAGCGGCCATCGCTGCGGGGCGTCGCGGACTTGGTGATGCGCACCTGCCAGACCTCGGGGCCGGTCTGCAGATAGGCCCAGGTGAAGAGCCCGGGCTGCTCCGCCTGCATCTGGTAGTACAGCGGGCGGGGGTCGTGGTCGTTGACGATGTCCATCGTCCCGCCGTCGCCCAGGGCGTCGAAGGTCTGGAAGATCAGGGGATGGCGCTCGCGCGGTGGGATGGTGCGAACGTCGATGGTCGTAGCGGAGGTGGGCTGGGTCATCAGGGCTCCGTGGTGGTGACGGTTAAAGGTGCATCAGCAATGCACCTAATGTAGGCAGCGGCGCCATCCGTTTCCTTGACCCAGTTCAAGGAACGCCCTGCCTATTGACCGTCATCAAGCGCCGTCGTGGCTCGGGAGGGAAGGGCTCCTGGAGCGTGCGTGGCGCCACAGCTGCCGAGGGACAGCAGCCAAGTGCGTCCAGCGCCATGGCGCCCTGGCCGCCGCGTCCGCGGGCACATGGCACCACGTTGCGTTTGCATCTACCAGTGGCGCCTCGCGATGAATGCATGCCTTTGGCGGCCAAGCCTCACGGGCCACGACAGGCGGCTCGCTTAGACCCTTGCGCGTGTGGCGCTTTGCTTGGCATCGGCAAAGACACTCACTTAAGATGCATTTAAGTTGCACCTTTTACCAAACACTCCGTGGACATCGACCGATTCAAGGAACAACACACCCAGATCTTCGACGCCATCGCGCAGTTGCGGCGCCATGCGCATGCAGGCATCGTCGAGCATGCGGACGAGATTGCCCGGCTCATCGTGTCGATGAGTGCGGTGATCAAGCTGCACCTGGCGGCAGAAGATCGAACGCTGTACCCGGCGCTCGAAGCCGCCGGCAATGGCCAGCTGGCCCGCCTCGGACGCCAGTTCCAGTCGGAAATGGCGTCGATAGCGGCGGCCTACAACGCCTTCGCGCGCCGGTGGAACACGGCCGCCCAGGTGCGCTCTGATCCGGACGGCTTCAGGGCCCAAGCCAATCAGGTGCTGCGCAGCGTGTTCGAGCGCATGCAGCGCGAGGGCCGCGACTTCTACCCGGCGGTTGAAAGGAGCGTGCCCACATACGCATCGCCGGTATAGGCACGCAGCGGACAGCCTCGGCAGCCGGGGTTCGATGGACTGCCAAAGAAAGCGGCAGCCCGGTGCAGCGGCTTGCCGCCCGCCGGCGAGGCATGGGGCTGGGCTCACCGTCCGCTGTGACGGCCTCGGCGCCCGTGGCGCGGGCCGGTCGGCGCGCACTGCTCGGGCTGGTCATTGGGAGTGGTTGTTTCCCGGGAAAATGGCCGGCTCTCGCCCGACCAGGGATGTGGCGCCACGCCACCTGCCCCCACTCGAACCATGCCTGTCATGCTGCGCAATACGCTGCTGTCGCTGCGTGACGTCGCCGTCACCGCGGGACCTTTTCTGCTGCTCGGCCTCGTCCTGCTCGCCGTGGCCTACTGGATTCTGGAGCCCACACCTCCGCGCCGCGTCACGCTGGCCACGGGCGTGGAGCAAGGCGCCTACGCCGAGTTCGGCCGCCGCTACGCGGCCCTCTTGAAGGAGCACGGCATCACGGTGGAACTGCGCACGACCCAGGGCGCGGCCGAGAACGCGGCGCTGCTGCAGGACCCGCACTCCGGCGTGGACATCGGGTTTGCCCAAGGTGGCGGCACGGCGACCACCGGTGACGACCTGGTGGCCTTGGGCAGCATGTTCTACGAACCGGTCTGGCTCTTCTACCGGGAGGACTCGGCGCGGCGCCTGCTTGGACACCGCACGCCGGCGCCAGGCTCTTCGGCCCGCCTCGACCCAGGCCATCGCGCCGCAGGAGCGCCGATGGCGCCTCCAGGGCTCACCAGCCTCGCGCAGCTCGCAGGCTGGAGGCTCAACGTCGGTGCCCCCGGCAGCGGCGTGCCGCCGTTGATGGAGCGCCTGCTGGAAGCCAATCGGGTGGAGCCGGGCTCGGTCACGCTGTCGCGCCAGCCGCTCACGCCTGCCGTCGTCGAGCTGCTCGACGGCCGGCTCGATGCCATCGTCATCGCCTCGGCGCCCGAGTCCCAGATGGTGCAGATGCTGCTGCGCACCCCGGGCATAGCGCTCGCCAACCTCGTGCAGAGCGAAGCGTATGCGCGGCGTTTCCCGTTCATGAGCCATGTGGTGCTGCCGCGCGGCGTGGCCGATCTGGCCGCCGACGTTCCACCGCAGGACATCCATCTCATCGCGCCGACCGCCACGCTGGTGGCGCGCAGTTCGCTTCACCCGGCGCTGATGCAGCTGTTCGTGCAGGCCGCGCAGCAGGTGCATGGGCAGGCGGGCTGGTTCCAGCGCAGGGGCGAGTTTCCCAACCCCATCAACACCGAGCGTCCGATCGCGGCCGAGGCACAGCGCTTCTACAAGGACGGCCCGCCCTGGCTGCAGCGCTACCTGCCGTTCTGGCTCGCCAACCTGTTCGATCGCATGTGGATCGCCTTGCTGGCGATCATCGCGGTGCTGCTGCCGCTGTCGCGGATCATTCCGCCGCTGTACGAGTTCCGCATCCGTTCACGCGTCTTTCGCTGGTACGCCCAGTTGCGCGCGGTCGAAGAGGCCAGCAGTGAGCGGCCTGCAGACGAGCTGCTGCGCGATCTGGAGGACATCGAGGCCCGCGTGGGCCGGGTGCATATCCCTCTGGCCTATGCCGACGAGTTGTATGCGCTGCGCAGCCATATCCAGCTCGTGAGGCGCCGGCTGCAGGAGCCCAGGCATGCCGCGCCAGCAGGCGCTGGCGGGCCATTTCCGAAGCCGGCCGTGCCTTGAAGGGCCGCGGCCGGCGGCCCTCAGCGAGCGCGCTGGCGATCGTGTTTCTGGTGCCAGATGCTGGCACTGGCACGGTCCTGCATGCGCTCCAGGCGGGCATGCTCAGCAGCGCTGACATGGCCGTCCGCGTCGGCGCGCGCCTCGGCCGTCTGGATGCGCGATTGCTGCTGTTCCAGCCGCCAGGCCTCGCGCGCATCGATCTGGCCGTTGCTGATGCCTTGTCGAATGCGGGCGTCCTGCATCGACTCGCGGCGGTCCACGAGGGCACTGGACGTGGGCGGCGCGGCAGGGGCCATCTGGGTGTTGGCCGTGGACTGGTCATGCTTTTGCTGCCAGATGTCGCGGCTGGCCGTGTCCTGCATGCGGTTGAGCCTGGCTCGCTCGGCGGGGTTGAGCTGGCCGTCGGCCTGCGCCGCAGCCTCGGTCGCATCGATGCGGGCTTGCTGGCGCTCCAGCCGGTAGGCCTCGTGGGCGCTGACCTCGCCGTTGGCGATGCCCTGTCCGATGCGCTGCTCCTGGTGGGCCTCGCGCTGGTCCACGACGCTGGACGGGGACGTCTGGGCCGGGGCAGCGGCAGCGGCCACGGCCATGGCGGAGCCCAGCAGTACGGTATGGAATGCCTTCATGGCGGATCTCCTCAAAGGTCAGCGCCGCCGGGGTTTGGCGGCCAAAGGAACAGCACGCTGGCCGGATGGCCGGGCTGGATCTGCACCTCGCGCTGCAGCGTCCGGCCGCCCAGGCTGGCGTCGATCTTGTAGGCCCCAGGGGCCAGCCGTGCGAGCAGGAAGGGCCCGTCGGAGGTGGCCTCCAGCGCGGTGTGACCCTTGGCGTCACGGATCTGCACCGCGACGTTGGCGGCGTAGTCGGACCGCGCGCCCGCCTTCACGGCGAACTCCAGCGCCAGCGGCCACCGCCGCGCTTCCTTCTGCAGGGCCTGGGCCTCGTCGTGCCCGATGCCGCCGCTGAGGTATTCGACCGAGCCGCTGCGCTGGATGGGGGGCAGCAGCACGTTGCTGTTTGCGGTAATTGCACCGACCAACAGCATCACCAGCGAAGCCGCCATCAGGCTGTGGGGTGTCATCCGGTTCATCGCAAATCTCCTGCAATGCGATGAGCCCAGGATCCGGGACCGGCGTTGCAGCGTCGCTGCATCCCCCCGGTCCCCCGTTTCACTTGCAATCGAAGCGGCGCGGCGCCTGATTCCAACTTCAAGTCGTCAGTGAAAGTTCACCGTTCGCCCTGAGCTTGTCGAAGGGCCTGTTGGCCGGTTGTGCCAGGGGCTTCGACAGGGCCTGTCCTGAGCTTGTCGAAGGGCTCAGCCCGAACGGGTTTTCT
>JAEYPG010000740.1 GCA_023410975.1 Pseudomonadota bacterium | reverse complement strand
CGCCGCAGGAGGCGATCCGGCGGCGGGCGCCGCGGCTGCTGGGGGGGCGCGGCGGGCGGGGGCGGGCGCGCGCGCCGGTGCAGGCCGTCGAGCTGGACTTGCCGGGCCGGCCGGCGCGGGTGGACTTCACGCTGGTGCCGCCGGCCCGGGACGAGCCCGGGGAAGCCGCGCCGGGCGGCCCGGAGGCGGGCCCCTAAAATCGGCCTCAAACCAAACACAGGCAGGCATGAAGCTCATCGGATCGCTCACCAGCCCCTACGTGCGCAAGGTGCGCGTCGTGATGGCGGAGAAGAAGCTGGACTACCAGTTTCTGCAGGAAGACGTGTGGAACAGCGACGCGATCCTGGCCTCGAATCCGCTGGGCAAGGTGCCTTGCCTGGTCACGGAGTCCGGCGAGGCGGTGTACGACTCGCGCGTGATCGTGGAGTACGTGGACACGCTCTCGCCGGTGGGGCGGCTGATCCCGGCCGCGGGCCGCGAGCGTGCCGAAGTGCGCACCATCGAGGCGCTGGCCGACGGGCTGCTGGACGCGTCGATCCTGGCGCGCCTGGAACAGACCTGGGCCGGCCGCAGCGAGGCCCAGCGCAGCCCCGCCTGGGTGGACCGCCAGATGGCGCGCGTGCACAGCGCGCTCAAGGCCATGTCGCAGGCGCTGGGCGACGACGCCTGGTGCGTGCACAACCATTTCTCGCTGGCCGACATCGCCGTGGGCTGCGCGGTGGGCTACCTCTCCTTCCGCTTCCCGCACATCGACTGGCGCGGCGACCATCCCAACCTGGCGCGCCTGTCGGACAAGCTCGAAGCGCGCGCGAGCTTCATCGCCACCGCCGTGCCCAAGGGCTGACGCATCCCGTTCGCCCTGAGCCCTTCGACAAGCTCAGGACAGGCTCTGTCGAAGGGCAGGCGCCCGGTTGATGGCACAGGGCTTCGACAAGCTCAGCCCGAACGGCCTTTTTGGCCTGCATCAATGGTCGGCGCCGCGGCCCGGGACGGTGTCGGGCGTGGCCTATACTGTTCCTTCAGCGCCGATTTGTTCCGGATTGCGGGCGCTCAACAAATGCAGCTAAAGAGGGACGCCCAGACCCGGTGTCCGCTTTCAGCGACGCCGGGTTTTTTGCTTCTGGAGGGACGGGTTTCATCCATGGGTTCTATAGGGCATGTCACGCCGCAGCGCATGCATTTCCCGCAGCCGCTGCCGCTCAAGAGCGGCGCGCAGCTGCCGGACTACACGCTGACGTATGAGACCTACGGCACGCTCAACGCCGCGCGCAGCAATGCCGTGCTGGTGTGCCACGCGCTCAACGCCAGCCACCACGTCGCCGGCACCTATGCCGGGCAGGAGAAGAGCGAAGGTTGGTGGGACAACCTGATCGGTCCGGGCAAGCCGCTGGACACGAACCGCTTCTTCGTCATCGGCGTCAACAATCCCGGATCCTGCTTCGGCTCCACCGGGCCGAAGGACCTGAACCCCGCCACCGGCCAGCCCTGGGGCTCGGACTTCCCGGTGGTGACGGTGGAGGACTGGGTCAACGCGCAGGCGCGGCTGCTGGACGCGCTGGGCATCGAGCAGCTCGCGGCCGTGATCGGCGGCAGCCTGGGCGGCATGCAGGCACTCTCCTGGAGCATCCAGCACCCGCAGCGCGTGCGCCACGCGCTGGTGATCGCCAGCGCGCCGAACCTCTCGGCGCAGAACATCGCCTTCAACGAGGTGGCGCGGCGCGCCATCTGCACCGACCCCGAGTTCCACGGCGGCCACTTCTATGCGCACGGCGTGGTGCCGCAGCGCGGGCTGCGCGTGGCGCGGATGATCGGCCACATCACGTACCTCTCCGACGACTCGATGGAAGCCAAGTTCGGCCGCGCGCTGCGCGCCGCGGAGCTGGCCTACAGCACGCAGCAGATCGAGTTCCAGATCGAGAGCTACCTGCGCTACCAGGGCGACAAGTTCAGCGAGTACTTCGACGCCAACACGTACCTGCTGATCACGCGCGCGCTGGACTACTTCGACCCCGCGCGCGAGCACGGCGGCGACCTCTCCGCCGCGATGGCCCGGGCCACGGCGAAGTTCCTGGTGGTGAGCTTCACCACCGACTGGCGCTTCTCGCCGCTGCGCTCGCGCGAGATCGTGCAGGCGCTGCTGGACAACGGCCGCGACGTGGCCTACGCGGAGATCGACGCGCCGCACGGCCACGACGCTTTCCTGCTGGAGGACCCGCGCTACCACGGCGTGGTGCGCGCCTACTTCGAGCGCGTGGCGGCGGAGGTGGAGGCCATCACCACGCCGGCCGTGGCCGTGACGCAAAGGGAGGCGGCATGAGCGACCGTCAAGCCATGGCGCTGATCGCCGAGCTGGTGCCCAAGGGCAGCCGCGTGCTGGACCTGGGCTGCGGCAACGGCGCGCTGCTGGCGCTGCTGCGCGACCAGCGCGGCTGCACCGGCTACGGCGTGGAGATCGACGACGCGAAGGTGCTGGAGTGCGTCAAGCGTGGCGTCAACGTCATCCAGCGCAACCTGGACGAGGGTCTGGGCCTGTTCCGCGACGGCAGCTTCGACGTGGTGCTGCAGCTCGACACCCTGCAGCACCTGCGCAACACGGCCGAGGTGCTGCGCGAGACGGCGCGCGTGGGGCGCAGCGCGATCGTGAGCTTCCCGAACTTCGCGCACTGGCCGAACCGCTTCTCGGTGCTGCGCGGGCGCATGCCCGTGACCAAGACGCTGCCCTACCAGTGGTACGACACGCCCAACATCCGCGTCGGCACCTTCGCCGACTTCGAGGTGCTGGCCGGCCAGTGCGGGCTGCGGGTGCTGCAGTCCTTCGGGCTGCACAACGGGCGCAAGGTGGAGGCATGGCCGAACCTGATGGCGAGCACGGCGGTGTTCAGGCTGGAGCGGGGCTGAGCAGTTCGGTCCCGTCTTCCCGCCTCCGCCAGGAGTGAAAAAGGCGGCTCCTAGAATGGGTCGATCCCCTCCCGGAGCCCGCCATGAACGCCCCCGAACGCCTCCCCCTCCCCGACCCCCAAGCCCTGAGCGCCTTCGCCGACGCGGCGTGGAAGGAGCGCATCCTGCCCGCGCTGGTGGACTACATCCGGGTGCCGGCCAAGAGCCCGATGTTCGACAAGGACTGGGCGCAGCACGGCTACATCGAGCGCGTGCTGCAGGACGCGGCGGCCTGGGTCGAGTCCCGCCGCGTGCCGGGGCTCAAGCTGGAAATCATCCGCCTGCCCGAGCGCACGCCGGTGATCTTCTTCGAGGTGGAGGCGACGGCTTCCGGCGGCTCCGGCCAGACGGTGCTGTTCTATGGCCACCTGGACAAGCAGCCCGAGTTCAACGGCTGGCGCGCGGACCTCGGCCCCTGGACGCCCGTGGTCGAGGACGGCCTGCTCTACGGCCGTGGCGGCGCCGACGACGGCTACGCCATCTACGCCGCCGTCAGCGCCATCGAGGCCCTGAAGGCGCAGGGCACGCCGCACCCGCGCTGCGTGGGCCTGATCGAGACCTGCGAGGAAAGCGGCTCCTTCGACCTGCCGGCCTACGTCTCCGCGCTGGGCCCGCGCCTGGGCGACGTCGGCCTGGTCGTCTGCCTGGACTCGGGCGCCGGCAACTACGACCAGCTCTGGCTCACCACCTCGCTGCGCGGCATGGTCAGCGGCGTGCTGAAGGTGCAGATCCTCACCGAGGGCGTGCACTCGGGCGACGCCAGCGGGCTGGTGCCGTCGAGCTTCCGCATCCTGCGCCAGGTGCTGGACCGGCTGGAGGACGCGCGCACCGGCGCGCTGCTGCCGCCGGACTTCCACGTCGAGATCCCCGCGGACCGCGTCGCCCAGGCCCGGGCGACCGCGGCGGCGCTGGGCGACGAGGTCTGGAAGCGCTACCCCTGGGCCTGCGGCAACGACGGCACGCCGGCACTGCCCACCACCACCGACCCGGCCGAGGCGCTGCTCAACCGCACCTGGCGCCCCACCCTGTCCGTGACCGGCGTGGACGGTTTCCCGGAGCTGTCGCAGGCCGGGAACGTGCTGCGGCCCTACACCGCCTTCAAGCTGTCGCTGCGCCTGCCGCCGACGCTGGACGGCAACAGCGCCGCGCTCAAGCTGCAGCAGCTGCTGGAGGACAACGCGCCCTACAACGCCAAGGTCACCTTCCACGCCGATGGCCGCGCCGGCGCGCTGGGCGCCAACGGCTGGAACGCGCCGTCCCTGCAGCCCTGGCTCGCCACGGCGCTGGACACGGCCAGCCAGGCGCACTACGGCGCGCCCTGCGGCTTCATCGGCCAGGGCGGCACGATCCCGTTCATGGGCATGCTGCAGGAGGGCTTCCCCAAGGCCCAGATGATGGTCTGCGGGGTGCTCGGCCCGAAGAGCAACGCCCACGGGCCCAACGAGTTCCTGCACCTGGGCTACGCGCGCCGCCTCACCGCGGCGGTGGCGCAGGTGGTGGCGGCGATGCCGTGAGCCCGAAGCGGCCTGCCTGCCCATGGGCGCGGGCAGGCTCGTCGCCGGCCTGCCGCACATAGGTCTCTAAGCAACGCCCACAGGGGCGCCGCCGCGCAAGCGGTAACAATCGTGGTCTTTGCCTGAATCGGCCCGGTCGTCGCCGGGCCCCGCGTGACCATGAAGCCCGACGCCCCCGCCGACGCGCCGCTGCCCTCGGCGACCCTGATCGACGAAGCCCCCGAGGACGTGAAAGTCAAGGTGCCGCTGGCCCTGGAGGACTGGCTGGCGGTGCTGTGCATGGGCGCGCTGTGCCTGATCACCTTCGCCAACGTGCTGGTGCGCTACTTCACCGACCAGTCGCTGGCGTGGACGGAGGAGATCTCCGTCTTCCTGCTCATCGTCGTGACGCTGGCCGGGGGCTGCGCCGCCATGGCGCGCGACCGCCACATCAAGATCGAGTACTTCAGCGAAAGCGGCTCGCCCGAGCGCCGCCGGCGCCTGGCGCGCATCGGCGCGCTGTGCTCGGCGCTGTTCTTCCTGGTGCTCGCGGGCCTGAGCGTGCGCCTGGTGTGGGACGAGTACCGCTTCGAGGAGACGACGCCCGGCATCGGGCTGCCCAAGTGGTGGTACTCGATCTGGCTGCCGGTGCTGTCCCTGGCCATCGCGCTGCGCGCCTTCGGCCTGTTCCTGCGCAACGCGCGCAAGGGAGCCCGCCAATGATCGCCGCGCTGCTGTTCGCCCTCTTCATCGTGCTGATGCTGCTGGGCGTGCCCATCGGCGTGGCGCTGGCCATCGGCGGCGGCGTCGCCATCGCGCTGGCCAACACCACCACCCAGTTCTTCGGCCTGCTGGCGCTGCCGCAGAACTTCTACGCCGGCCTGGCCAAGTACCCGCTGCTGGCGATCCCGATGTTCGTGCTGGTGGGCTCCATTTTCGACCGCTCCGGCGTGGCGCAGCGGCTGGTGAACTTCGCCATCGCCATCGTCGGGCGTGGCCCGGGGATGCTGCCGCTGGTGGCGATTGCCGTGGCGATGTTCCTGGGCGGCATCTCCGGCTCGGGCCCGGCCACGGCCGCGGCGGTGGGCAGCGTGATGATCGCGGCCATGGCGCGCGCGGGCTACCCGGGCGCCTACTCCGCCAGCGTGGTCGGCGCGGCGGCGGCCACGGACATCCTCATCCCGCCCTCGGTGGCCTTCATCGTCTACTCGGTGATGGTGCCCGGCGCCTCGGTGCCGGCTCTCTTCGCCGCCGGCATGGTGCCGGGCGTGCTCGCCGGGCTGGCGCTCATCGTCCCGGCGGTGTGGCTGGCGCGGCGCCACGGCATGGGCGCCGCGGAAGCCGGCTTGCCGCGGCCGGCGTTCTGGCCGGCGCTGAAGGAGGCATCCTGGGGACTGGCCGCGCCGGTGCTGATCCTGGGCGGCATGCGCGCGGGCTGGTTCACGCCCACCGAGGCCGCCGTGGTGGCGGTGTTCTACGGCCTGTTCGTGGGCATGGCGGTGCACCGCACCATCGGCCTGCGCGACCTGTTCCCCATCCTGCGCGAGGCGGCCGAGACCTCGGCCGTGATCATGGTGGTGGTGGCGCTGGCCGGGATCTTCGCCTACGCGCTCTCCACGCTCTCCGTCATCGACCCGATCACGCAGGCCATCGTCCACTCCGGCCTGGGCGAGTGGGGCGTGATGGCGCTGGTGGTGCTGGTGCTGATCGTGGCGGGCATGTTCCTCGACGGCATCTCCATCTTCCTGATCTTCGTGCCGCTGCTGCTGCCGCTGGTGCAGGCCTTCCGCTGGGACCCGGTGTGGTTCGGCGTGATCCTGACGCTGCTGGTGGCGCTGGGCCAGTTCACGCCGCCGATGGCGGTGAACCTGATGGTGTCCTGCCGCATCGCGGGCGTGCGCATGGAATCCACGATTCCCTGGGTGCTGTGGCTGCTGCTGGCCATGGGCCTGGCGATGCTGGCGGTGATCGTCTTCCCGCCGCTGGCGCTGTGGCTGCCGCAGCGCCTGGGCTACTGAAGAAGCCCTTTCCCGTTCAAGAACCCCTCCAAGGAGACTGCACAAGATGAAACGCCGCAACCTGTTCGCCGCCGCCACCGCGCTGGCCGCCGTCCTGTCGCTGGGCAGCGCCCAGGCCCAGGTGCCCGCCAACTACAAGCCCGAATACAAGATGTCGCTGGTGCTGGGCACGGCCTTCCCCTGGGGCAAGGGCGGCGAGATCTGGGCCGACCTGGTCAAGCAGCGCACCAGCGGGCGCATCAACATCAAGCTCTACCCCGGCGTGTCGCTGGTGCAGGGCGACCAGACGCGCGAGCTCACCGCCATCCGCCAGGGCGTGATCGACATGGCCATCGGCTCCACCATCAACTGGTCGCCGCAGGTCAAGGAGCTGAACCTGTTCTCGCTGCCCTTCCTGATGCCGGACTACGCCGCCATCGACGCCATCACCCAGGGCGAGCCGGGCAAGGACATCTTCAAGACGCTGGAAAAGGGCGGCGTGGTGCCGCTGGCCTGGGGCGAGAACGGCTTCCGCGAGCTGAGCAACTCCAAGCGCGACATTCGCAAGCCCGAGGACCTCAAGGGGCTGAAGCTGCGCGTGGTGGGCTCGCCGCTGTTCATCGACACCTTCACCGCGCTGGGCGCCAACCCCACGCAGATGAGCTGGGCCGACGCCCAGCCCGCGCTGGCCAGCGGCGCGGTGGACGGGCAGGAGAACCCGCTGTCGGTCTACACCGCCGCGAAGCTGCACACCGTGGCGCAGAAGCACCTGACGATGTGGGGCTACGTGGCCGATCCGCTGATCTTCGTGGTCAACCGCGACGTGTGGGAGAGCTGGACCCCGGCCGACCGCGACATCGTGCGCCAGGCCGCGGTGGACGCGGGCAAGCAGCAGATCGAGATCGCGCGCAAGGGCCTGGCCGAGGCCGATCCGGCGGTGCTCAAGGACATCGCCGCCAATGGCGTGAGCGTGGTGAAGCTCTCGGCCGCCGAGCGCGAAGCCTTCGCCAAGGCCACGCGCCCGGTCTACGACAAGTGGAAGAAGACCGTGGGCGAGGGCCTGGTGGCCAAGGCCGAGGCGGCCGTGGCGGCGCGCAAGAAGTAAGGCCAACTCTTCATTGGCATTGAACCTAAATCCGGCAGTTACCCCGTCGCAGGAAGGCCGACAGGCACGGGAGAGGCGCGCAAGGACGGCGCGATGCGCTCGCTGATGTAGCGCAGCATCGCGCCCCAGCGGTCTATGTCGCCGAAC
>JAEYPG010000738.1 GCA_023410975.1 Pseudomonadota bacterium | reverse complement strand
GGCTCAGCCCGAACGGGATTTACTTCACTCTCGAAACAGAAGTGGAATGAGCCTGTCGAAGCCCTGTCCCACCGCCATGCCGCAGGCCCTTCGACAAGCTCGGGGCGAGCGGGAAAGCCTCACTCCGGCTGGATCGCCGCCGCCTGCACCGCCTTGGCCCACTTGAGCGTTTCCTTGGCGGCGAAGAGGCCCAGCTCCGGCGGGCTGCTGGGCGTGAGGGTGAAGCCCGAGGGGGCGAGCTTGGCCTTCACGGCCGGGTCGGCCAGGGCCGCTCGCACCCACTGGTTCATCTGGCTCACGGCCGCGGCCGGCGCCGCCGCGGGGGCGTACACCGCGAACCAGGCCGTCATCTCGAAGCCCGGCACCACGACCGACATCGGCGGCACGCCCGGCAGCATCGGGTGCTCGGCCGCGGAGGTCACGGCCAGCGCGCGCAGCTTGCCCGCCTTGATCTGCGGCAGCCCGGAGGAGAAGTCGGCGAACACCAGCTGCGTCTGGCCGCCGATGGTGTCCGTCATGGCCGGCTGCACGCCCTTGTAGGGCACGTGCGTCATGTGCAGGTTGTTGGCCGACACCAGCGCATGGCCCGGGATCAGGCTGCCGCTGGAACCCGAGCCCCAGGCCAGCTTGTCGGGGTTGGCCTTGACGTGGGCCACGAACTTCTGCGCCGTGTCCGCCGGCACCGACGGGTGCACCAGCATCACGAAGGGAATCTCCGCCAGCCGGCTCACCGGGGCGAAGTCCTTGATCGGGTCGTAGGGCAGCTTGCGGTAGAGCGACGCGTTGGCCGCGTGCGTGGTGCTGGTGGCGATGAGGAAGCTGTGGCCGTCGGCCGGCGCCTTGGCCGCAGCGGCGGTGCCGATGGTGCCGTTGGCGCCGGGCTTGTTCTCGATGATCACGCTCTGCCCCGCGGCGCGGCCCACGTGCTCGGCCAGCACGCGCGCGAGCTGGTCGGTGGCGCTGCCGGCCGGGAACGGCACGACGAAGGTGATGGGGTGGTCCGGGTAGCGTTTCACTTGCGCTGCAGCGGGGCCGGCCAGGGTCGAGGCCAGAGCGGCCAGCGGCAGTGCGAGAAGCGCGCGGCGATGAGAGGAAGTGGCTTGCATGGGGCTTCGAATTGGTTGCGGCGCGCAGCATAGCGAGGCGCACGGCGCCGGTCCGGCCGTGTTCCCGCCACGCCGCGGCACCGTCCCGGACGGCGGCACGCCCAGCCCCGCGCGCAATGAAAAAACCCCGGCCAGGCCGGGGTTCTTGAGAAGCTGGAGCCTTCGGCGCGGTGCGCCGAAGGCGGGTGCCGATCAGCGCGCGCTCAGCGGGGGCACGTCGCGGCGCTCGGCGCCGACGAAGAGCTGGCGCGGACGGCCGATCTTGTACTCGGGGTCGGCGATCATCTCGTTGAGCTGGGCGATCCAGCCCACCGTGCGGGCCAGGGCGAAGATCGCGGTGAACAGGCTCACCGGGATGCCGATGGCGCGCTGCACGATGCCCGAGTAGAAGTCCACGTTCGGGTACAGCTTGCGGGAGACGAAGTACTCGTCTTCCAGCGCGATCTTCTCCAGCGCCATGGCCAGCTTGAACAGCGGGTCGTTTTCCAGGCCCAGGGCGCCCAGCACCTCGTGGCAGGTTTCGCGCATCAGCTTGGCGCGCGGGTCGTAGTTCTTGTAGACCCGGTGGCCGAAGCCCATCAGCTTGACGTTGGAGGTCTTGTCCTTCACCTGCTTGATGAACTCGCCGATCTTCTCGACGCCGCCCATCTGCTGGATCTCTTCCAGCATGTTCAGGCAGGCCTCGTTGGCGCCGCCGTGGGCCGGTCCCCACAGGCAGGCCACGCCCGCGGCGATGGCCGCGAACGGGTTGGTGCCGGAGGAGCCGCACAGGCGCACCGTGGAGGTGGAGGCGTTCTGCTCGTGGTCGGCGTGCAGGATGAAGATGCGGTCCATCGCGCGCACCAGCACGTCGTTGGGCTCGTACTCCTCGCACGGCGTGGCGAACATCATCCGCATGAAGTTGCCCGCGTAGGACAGGTTGTTCTTCGGATAGATGTAGGGCTGGCCGATCGAATACTTGTAGGCCATCGCCACCAGCGTGGGCATCTTGGCGATCAGGCGGATCGCCGCGATCTCGCGGTGCTTCGGGTTATTGATGTCGGTGCTGTCGTGATAGAAGGCCGACAGACCGCCCACCAGGCCCGTCATCACGGCCATCGGGTGCGCGTCGCGACGGAAGCCACGCAGGAAGAACTGCATCTGCTCGTTGACCATCGTGTGGTTGTTCACGAGCTTGTGGAAGTCGCGCTGTTGCTGCTCGTTGGGCAGCTCCCCGTACAGCAGCAGGTAGCAGGTGTCGAGGAAGTCGCACTGCGTGGCGAGCTGCTCGATGGGGTAGCCGCGGTACAGCAGCTCGCCCTTGTCGCCGTCGATGTAGGTGATCGCGGACTGGCAGGAGGCGGTGGACAGGAAGCCGGGGTCGTAGGTGAACTTGCCGGTCTGGCCGTACAGCTTGCGGATGTCGATCACATCCGGGCCGATGCTGCCCTTGTAGATGGGCAGGTCCATGGAGGGGCTGCCGTCCGAGAACGACAGGGTGGCTTTCACGTCGGAGGCATTCATCGGGGAGTTCCCTTTCACGTCAATTCGGTTGCATCGGCGGCGTGCGCAGCTGCGCCAGCAGCGCACGCACATCCTCACGATCGAGTTCGCCCTGCGGCTCCTTGCGGCGGAGCAGCAGGTCCAGCAGGTCGTTGTCCGACAGCTCCATGAGCGCGGACAGCGCCTCTCCCTGCGCCACGGTCAACGTGGCCTCGTGGTGCTGGAAGAAGCGCTCGATCAGCAGGTCGTTCTCCAGCAGCCCGCGGCGGCAGCGCCACTTGAGCTTGCTCAGTGCACGGGCATCGAGAAGATTGTCCATGGCAGGCTTTCGGAGTGCTGACCGTCGGTGCTTACACCGCGCGGCGGACCATGAGTTCCTTGATCTTGCTGATCGCGCCAGCAGGATTGAGGCCCTTCGGACACACGTCCACGCAGTTCATGATCGTGTGGCAACGGAAGAGCCGGTACGGATCTTCCAGGTTGTCCAGACGCTCGGCGGTGCCCTGGTCGCGGCTGTCGGCGATGAAGCGGTAGGCCTGCAGCAGGCCGGCGGGGCCCACGAACTTGTCGGGGTTCCACCAGAAGCTCGGGCAGCTCGTGGAGCAGCTCGCGCACAGGATGCACTCGTACAGGCCGTTGAGCTCCTCGCGCTCCTCGGGCGACTGCAGCCGCTCCTTGTCGGGCGGCGGCGTGTCGTTGACGAGGTACGGCTTGATCGAGTTGTACTGCTTGAAGAACTGCGTCATGTCCACGATCAGGTCGCGGACCACGGGCAGCCCCGGCAGCGGCTTGAGCACCACGGTGCCCGGCAGCGAGCGCATGTTGGTCAGGCACGCCAGGCCGTTCTTGCCGTTGATGTTCATCGCGTCCGAACCGCACACGCCTTCACGGCAGGAGCGGCGGAAGCTCAGGGACGGATCGACCTGCTTGAGCTTGACCAGGGCGTCCAGCAGCATGCGCTCGGAGCCGTCGAGCTCGACCTGGAGGGTCTGCATGTAGGGCCGGGCGTCCTTGTCGGGGTCGTAGCGGTAGATCTGGAAGGTGCGCTTTGCCATGGCTGTACTTCTCTCAGAACGAACGGACCTTCGGCGGAATCGATTCCGTCGTCAGCGGCTTCATGTTGACCGGCTTGTATTCGAGGCGGCGGCCTTCGCTGTAGAACAGCGTGTGCTTGAGCCAGTCGCGGTCGTTGCGGCCGTTCGCGAATTCGGGACTGTCCGCGTAGTCGTTGACGGTGTGCGCGCCGCGGCTTTCCTTGCGGGCGGCGGCCGACACCATCGTGGCCTGCGCGGCCTCGATCAGGTTCTCCACCTCCAGCGCCTCGATGCGCGCGGTGTTGAACACCTTGCTCTTGTCCTTGAGCGTGATGCTGGAGACGCGAGCGGCGACCTCGTTGATCTTGACCACGCCCTCGTCCATGCTCTTTTGCGTGCGGAACACGCCCGCGTGCTGCTGCATGGTCTTGCGGATGTCGCCCGCCACGTCCTGCGCGTACTCGCCGGAGGTGCTGGCCTCCAGGCGGGCCAGTCGCGCCAGCGTGCGGTCGGCGGCGTCGGCCGGCAGCGGCTTGTGCGACTTGGTCTTGAGTGCCGTGTCAACGATGTGGTTGCCCGCGGCCTTGCCGAACACCAGCAGGTCCAGCAGCGAGTTGGTGCCCAGGCGGTTGGCGCCGTGCACGCTCACGCAGGAGCATTCGCCCACCGCGTACAGGCCGTTGATGACCTGGTTGGGGATGCCGTTGGCGGGCACCACCACCTGGCCGTGGATGTTGGTCGGGATGCCGCCCATCTGGTAGTGGATGGTGGGCACGACGGGAATAGGCTCCTTGGTGATGTCGACGTTGGCGAAGTTGTGGCCGATCTCGAACACCGAGGGCAGGCGCTTGAGGATGGTCTCGGCGCCCAGGTGCGTCATGTCGAGCACGACGTAGTCCTTGTTGGGACCGCAGCCGCGACCTTCCTTGATCTCCTGATCCATGCAGCGCGAGACGAAGTCGCGCGGCGCCAGGTCCTTCAGCGTCGGGGCATAGCGCTCCATGAAGCGCTCGCCGTTGACGTTGCGCAGGATGGCGCCCTCGCCGCGGCAGCCTTCCGTCAGCAGCACGCCCGCGCCGGCCACGCCGGTGGGGTGGAACTGCCAGAACTCCATGTCCTGCAGCGGGATGCCCGCGCGCGCGGCCATGCCCAGGCCGTCACCGGTGTTGATGAAGGCGTTGGTGCTGGCGGCGAAGATGCGGCCGGCGCCGCCGGTGGCCAGCAGCACGGTCTTGCCTTCGAGGATGTGCACCTCGCCGGTTTCCATCTCCAGCGCCGTCACGCCCACCACGTCGCCCTCGGCGTCGCGGATCAGGTCCAGCGCCATCCACTCGACGAAGAACTGCGTGCGCGCCTTGACGTTCTGCTGGTAGAGCGTGTGCAGCATCGCGTGGCCGGTGCGGTCCGCGGCGGCGCAGGCGCGCTGCACGGGCTTCTCGCCGTAGTTGGCGGTGTGGCCGCCGAACGGGCGCTGGTAGATGGTGCCGTCCGGGTTGCGGTCGAAGGGCATGCCGAAGTGCTCGAGCTCGTACACGACCTTCGGCGCTTCGCGGCACATGAACTCGATGGCGTCCTGGTCGCCGAGCCAGTCGGAGCCCTTGACGGTATCGAAGAAGTGGTAGTGCCAGTTGTCCTCGCTCATGTTGCCCAGCGAGGCGCCGATGCCGCCCTGCGCGGCCACCGTGTGCGAACGCGTGGGGAACACCTTGGACAGCACTGCAACGGACAGGCCCGCTTGGGACAGTTGCAGCGAACAACGCATGCCGGCTCCACCGGCGCCAACGACCACCACATCAAACTGGCGGCGCGGCAGGGATTTCATGACAGAGACCACGGCTTAAATGC